>NZ_CEXQBZ010000051.1:0-9329 GCF_982712965.1 Neisseria flava
TGCCTCGCCTTGCCGTACTATCTGTACTGTCTGCGGCTTCGTCGCCTTGTCCTGATTTAAAGTTAATCCACTATAAAAAACATCTTCGCCGTCATTCCCGCGCAGGCGGGAATCCAGACCTGCCCGCACAGGAACTTATTGGATAAAACGGTTTCTTCAACTTTACGATCCGGATTCCCGCCTGCGCGGGAATGACGATTCAGGTATTTCTATATCGAATCCGCTATAGCTATATTTTTATATCAACCTTACTATCAAGCCGCGTTGTCGAAGCCGCTGTGGCGCAGCAGTGCGTCTATACTCGGTTCGCGTCCGCGGAAGGCTTTGAAGGATTCCGCCGCGCTGCGGGAGCCGCCGACGGCGAGGATTTCCTGCCAGAAGCGTTTGCCTGTGGCGGCGACGTCGTCGCTTTCTTCAAAGGCGGCGTAGGCGTCGGCGCTGAGGACTTCCGCCCATGCGTAGCTGTAATAGCCTGCGGAATAGCCGCCGGCGAAGATGTGGCCGAAGCTGTTGGCGAAGCGGTTGTATTCGGGCGGTTGGATGACGGCGACTTCTTTGCGCACGCTGTCTAAAACCTGCGGCCAGTTTTTCAGACGGCCTTCGTCGTCTTCGCTGTAAATGGTCATGTCGAAGAGGGCGAACTCCATCTGGCGGACGAGGAACATGCCGCGCTGGAAGTTTTTGGCGGCGAGCATTTTGTCGAAGAGTTCTTTCGGCAGGGGCTCGCCGGTTTCTTCGTGGGCGGACATTTGTGCCAAGACGTCGTATTCCCAGACGAAGTTTTCCATAAACTGGCTGGGCAGCTCGACTGCGTCCCACTCGACGCCGTTGATGCCGGATACGCCCAGTTCGTCCACTTGGGTGAGCAGGTGGTGCAGGCCGTGGCCGGTTTCGTGGAAGAGGGTAAGGATTTCGTCATGGCTCAGGCGGGCTTCTTTGCTGCCGACGGGCGGGGTGAAGTTGCAGACGAGGTAGGCGGTGGGTAGTTGCAGCGTGCCGTCGGCAAAGCGGCGGCGGCCTTTGTAGTCGTTCATCCACGCGCCGCCGCGTTTGCCTTCGCGGGCGTAGAGGTCCATATAGACGCCGCCTATGGTTTTGCCGTTTTGCTCCAGCTCGAAGTAGCGCACGTCTTTGTGCCAGACGGGAACGGTTTTTTCGGTAAATCCAATGCCGTAGAGTTTTTTGATTTGGGCAAACAGACCGGCCAGAACTTTGCTGACGGGGAAGTATTTTTTGACTTCGGTTTCGCTGAATGCGTATTTGGCTTCGCGCAGTTTTTCGCTGGCGTAGCTCAAGTCCCACGGCTGCGGGTCGGCGAGGTTCAGGCGTTCGCGGGCGAAGGCTTTGACTTCGGCGAGGTCTTTTTCGGCGTAGGGTTTGGCGCGGCGGGCGAGGTCGTGCAGGAAGGTGAGGACTTGTTCGGGCGTGTCCGCCATTTTGGTTGCCAATGACAGCTCGGCGTAGTTTTTGAAGCCGAGCAATTTGGCGGTTTGCAGGGCGTTTTCGAGGGTGCGGTCGATGTTTGCGGTGTTGTCGAATTTGCCGTCGTCTGAAAGTTCGCTGGCGCGGGTAACGTAGGCGCGGTAGATTTGTTCGCGCAGTTCGCGGTTGTCGGCGTATTGGATGACGGCGAGGTAGTGCGGAATCTGTAAACCGATTTTGTAGCCTGTTTTGCCTTCGCTTTGCGCGGCGGCGGCAAACATGGCGAGCGAGTCTTCGGGGATGCCGGCAAGCGGTGCGGCGTCGTCAAAGTAGAGGGCGAAGGCGTCGGTTGCGTCTAAGACGTTTTGCGAGAATTTGGCGGAGAGTTGCGCGCTTTCGGTTTGCAGTTTCGCCAGTTCTGCCTGCTGTTCGGGCGGCAGTTCAGCGCCGCTGAGGACGAAATCGCGCAGGTCGTGGTTGAGCTTGGTTTTTTGTGCGGGAGAGAGGGTGTCGAATTCGGGGGAGTTTTTGATGGTTTTGAAGCGGTTGTACAGCTCGATGTCTTGTCCGATTTCGGTGAAGAAGATGGTGATTTCGGGCATCAGTTCGTTATAGACGGCGCGCAGTTCGGGCGTATCGACGACGGAGTTGAGATGGGACACGACGCCCCAAATTCTGCCGACGCGTTCGGTGATGCCGGTCAGGCGTTCGACGGTGTTCGCCCAGTCGGTGTGCGTTTGGGCTTTGACTTCGGCAATCTGCGCGCGCGCTTCGGCGATGGCAGTTTGCAGGGCGGGTTTGATGTCGGCGGTTTGGATGGCGTCGAAACGGGGTTCTTCGCCCAAATGGAGCAGTACATTGTCGGTCATAGATGGGATTCCTTCCTTGCGGATAATGGGTTCGGACGGGAGGTCGTCTGAAAAGGGTTTACGGAGACAAACATGGCGGATTTAAATAAAAATCCTGTATCGTCATTCCCGCGCAGGCAGGAATCCAGAAGGCTGAAGTTACTGAAAACTTCCAACAGCCTGTCATTTTAATGTCTGGATTCCTGCCTGCGCGGGAATGACGGCAGGTGTCTGGGTTTTAGGTTTGCCGTTCGGGAAAACCGATTATGTTTTCAGACGACCTGTTTGGATTAGGGGTCGTCTGAAAACGATGGGGGCAAACGATAGGGGAGATATAGTGCCATCTTGTCGGGCTTAAAGCGTCTTTCCCTGTTTTTACGCTATTCTGCGCCACGCGGGTTGGATTGGAGCGGGGCGGCGAGGTCGAGGCTCATCGGTGTGCCGGCGGGGGCGAACACGGCTTGTGCGATATTGGTTTGCAGTGAGTCGGCAAACGCGCCGCGGTAGATTTTCGCGCCTTGGTGGGTCAGGTTGGATTGGACGTCGACATAGACTTCGCCGCCAATTTGCTGCCACAGGCGGCAGAATGTGTAGTCTTCGGAAAGGTAGCGTTTGCTTTCGGGATCGACCATGCAGTCGAAGAAGCGGTAGTGCAGCCCTTTGTCTTCGCGCTTGTAGTCGCTGTCGGAGATGTAGTTCAGCTCGGGGTAGGCTGTCATCATTTTTTCAAACACGCTGCGTTTGATGACCATGAATCCGGTCGGTGCGTCGTCGACTTTCATAAAGCCTTCTTCATCGACGCGCAGGACGATTTCGCCGTTTTCGTTTTTATCGCCTGTGTTGACGGTGTAGGCGGTGTACATCCGCTCGAAATCCGCTTGGGTCGTACCGGAGGGAACGCCTTCGTCCGGCCAGTTTTCGCGTTTCAGCGGATAAATGCCGGCAACGACGTCTTTATCCGCCAAAAGCAGGCGGTAGAACGCTTCGGCGGAAAAGCCGATGTCGGAGTCGATCCAGAAGAGGTGCGTCCATTCTTTGTTTTCCAAAAAGGTCGCCACGCAATTATTGCGCGCGCGGGTAATCAGGCTCTCGCCGCGCTGCATCATCACTTGCAGCGGCCAGCCGTTTTGTGCGCTGGTGTTGACGATATTGAGCAGCGAAAGGACGTAATTGTGAAAATATTTCCCGTCGTGGCTGGGGGTCATAATGACGGGGTACATTTGCGTAAGGGCGGATTCGGGCAACATAGTATTTTCCTGATTATTAATAGATTATGGGGTTAAGCTTGAGGGTTTAGCAGGCGGTATTGTACGCGCAAAAATTCGTCTATGACCGCCTGCTGGATTTCTAAACGCTTCGCCACGGGCGAGGCATAGCGCACGATGATAAGGTACACCTTGTCGTCATGCGGCACGCGGGTTACGCGCGGCTGGGCGGCGGGAGTGATAAACAGCTTCTCCGCCTGAACATTATCCAAATGCTGTTGGATGGCAGGCACATAAGGTCGGCACAAAGGCTCGAGTACGGCTTTCAGACGACCTACAATCTCATCTGAATCCAAATGAATCGGTACGGGAATCTCTACCGTATGAATCACATAATCGCCCAAAATATTGTCGCGGCGGACGGAATGGTTCAAAAGCAGGCTGTTGGGGAACGACAGCGTTTTGCCCGAAAGCTGACCGACTAACGGGTTCGGACCGATCTGCATCATCAGCGTGTTCAAAAGATTAATGTCGACCACCCGCCCGCGCAGGCCGTCAACTTCGATGTAGTCGCCGACTGAATATTGTTTCGTTACCGAGCGCAGGATGCTGCCCGACAAACACATAATCAGCTCTTTCGTCGCCACCACAATCGCCGCCGCCACCGCAAACATCGACAGCGCCAGCGTCTGAATTTGTGTCGCCCAAATTACCGCCAGTCCGAAAATGGTCAAAATCAGCGTCAGATTGCGGCTGAGTACCAAGGAGCGGCGTTTTTCCTCGATGCTGTAATGCGGGTGGCGGCGCAGATACAGGTTCAGCAAAACGCCCCGCAAAACCAGCAGCGCCATGACCATCAGCACCGATTCCACTACTTCCTCGCGCACAGGCAGGGTATGCAGCCATTGCCGTACTGTGTCCCACATAGTGAAAAATCCTATATTTATCTTGATATTGTTTTCAGACGACCCGCAAACCATCGGTACAAGCTGCCAAGCCGTCTAGGAAATGACATTATAAATGATAACGAATGGGGAGGTCGTCTGAAACATTCGCAAGAGGCATATCATCAAAATTGCGCGTTCAGACGACCTTTAAAAGCTATAATGATATACCGTAACACTATGTTAATAAAGAAGAAATTGTTTACTGAGCTGCCAAAAAAGGATACTATAGGGGCGTAACCTAAAGGGTTTGAATTAACCACCGATAACGAGGAATCAAAATGACTTGCAAAATCCACGATCATCACGATCATACCCATGGTGCCGGTTGCGGCCATACCGCCATCAAACACGACGACCATACCGACTATCTGCACGACGGTCATCTGCACCACGAACATAACGGTCATTACGACGAGCACAGCTTAAGCGTCAATGAAACCAATCCCGACGGCTGCCATCCCGTCGACACCTGCCAAGGCCACGTTCACGGCGAAGGCTGCGGCCATGAAGCCGTACCGCATGGCGATCACACCGACTACATCGTCAACGGTCGCCTGCACCATCAACACGGCGACCACTGCGACGATCATGGTCCGGTTGAGATTGTGAAGTAAGCAGTTTTTAGAGCTTAGGTATAAAAAGGTCGTCTGAAATACATTTGGGTTTTCAGACGACCTTTTTACGCTGTGTATAACAAAAAACCTGCCCGAATTATCGGGCAGGTTTTTTGTTAGCTGAATCGAATTAGTTTTTATCCAAGTCGACCAGTTTGTTTTTGGCAATCCAAGGCATCATGGAGCGCAGTTGTGCGCCGACTTTTTCGATTTGGTGGTCGGCATTCAGACGACGGCGTGCGGTCATGCTGGCGTAGTTGGTTGCGCCTTCTTGAATGAACATTTTGGCGTATTCGCCGCTTTGAATACGGTACAGGGCTTTTTTCATCGCTTCTTTGGTAGCAGACGTGATGACTTCAGGGCCGGTAACGTATTCGCCGTATTCCGCGTTGTTGGAAATGGAATAGTTCATGTTGGCAATGCCGCCTTCGTACATCAAGTCCACGATCAATTTCAGCTCGTGCAGGCATTCGAAGTAAGCCATTTCAGGTGCGTAGCCGGCTTCAACCAAGGTTTCAAAGCCGCATTTCACCAGCTCGACTGCGCCGCCGCACAATACGGCTTGTTCGCCGAAGAGGTCGGTTTCGGTTTCTTCGCGGAAGTTAGTTTCAATAACGCCGCCTTTGGTGCCGCCGTTGGCTGCTGCGTAAGACAGGGCGATGTCGCGGGCTTTGCCGCTTTTATCTTGGTAAACGGCGATCAGTGAAGGGACGCCGCCGCCTTTCAGGAATTCGCTGCGTACAGTGTGGCCAGGACCTTTAGGGGCGACCATAATCACGTCCAAGTCGTCGCGCGGTACGATTTGGTTGTAGTGGACGTTGAAGCCGTGTGCGAACGCCAGTGCCGCACCTTGTTTCAGGTTAGGCTCAACTTCGTTTTTGTACACGACGGGTTGGTTTTCATCGGGCAGCAGAATCATCACTACGTCTGCTTTTTTGGTGGCATCGGCCACGGACAATACTTCAAAACCGGCCGCTTCGGCTTTTTTCCAAGAACCGCCTTGGCGCAGTCCGACTACTACGTTTACGCCTGAATCTTTCAGGTTTGCCGCGTGGGCGTGGCCTTGTGAGCCGTAGCCGATGATGGCGACGGTTTTACCTTTGATCAGGGACAGGTCGGCGTCTTTATCGTAATAAACTTGCATTTGATTTCCTTTGGATAAAATGGGTTCCGGCCTTGTGTTGAGGATGCCGGACAGTTGGATTGAGGGTAAAGGGTTAAACGGAGAGTTCTTCCATCAAAACGATTTCGAGTGCGTCGGTTTTGCCGTCGATGGCTTTAACGAAACCTTGGAAATGTTCGCTTGCGTTGTGCGCGTCGATGGCTGCTTGAGATTTCCAATTTTCGACGAAGACGAAACGGTTGGGTTTGCCGATTTCTTGATGTAAATCGTAGCTGATGTTGCCTTCTTCTGCGCGGCTGGCTTTGACCAGGCTTTGGAACAAGGGTTTCAGCGTTTCCGTGTATTCGGGTTTAACGGTAACCAGTGCGACGATTTTAATGTTTGGCATCAATCTCTCCTGCCGTTTTTGTTTTCAGACGACCTATCGGGTCGTCTGAAAACTGACGGTTTTAAATTTTCAAAATACGCTCGCCGCGACCGATACCGGCTGCGCCTGTGCGTACGGTTTCCAAAATTTGGGCGCGTCCGACAGTTTCGAGGAAGGAGTCGAGTTTGTCGGTAGAGCCTGTGATTTCAATGGTGTAGCTGCGGTCGGTTACGTCGATGATGCTGCCACGGTATATTTCGGTCAGACGTAAAAATTCGTCGCGGTCTTTGCCGACGGCGCGGACTTTTACCAGCATCAATTCGCGTTCGACAAAACGGCTTTCGTTCAAATCGACCACTTTAATCACCTCAATTAATTTATTGAGTTGCTTGGTGATTTGTTCGATGACTTGCTCGTCGCCATGGGTAACGATGGTCATGCGCGAAAGGGTTTTGTCTTCAGTCGGGGCTACTGCCAAGGAGTCGATGTTGTAGTCGCGAGCGGAGAAAAGACCGACCACGCGGCTCATCGCGCCTGATTCGTTTTCCATCAGAACAGATAAGATATGTCGCATTGTCGTTCTCCTTACGCTTTCGGGTTTTCGCGCATATGCGGCGGCAGGACCATTTCGTCCAAACCTTTGCCGTTGCCGACCATGGGCAGCACGTTTTGTTTTTTGTCGGTCAAGAAGTCCATAAATACCAAACGGTCTTTTTGTTTGACCGCTTCCAAAAGCGCGCCTTCAACATCGGATTTTTTGTCCACGCGGATGCCGATGTGGCCGTATGCTTCCGCCAGTTTGACGAAATCGGGCAGGGAATCGAAATAGGTTTCCGATTCGCGGTTGCCGTAATACAGCTCCTGCCATTGGCGAACCATGCCGAGGTAGCCGTTGTTTAGGGTAACGACGTTTACCGGAATGCGGTATTGGAAGCAGGTAGACAATTCTTGGATGTTCATCTGAATCGAACCTTCGCCGGTAATGCAGAACACGTCTTGATCGGGGGCGGCAAGTTTCGCGCCCATCGCATACGGCAAACCTACACCCATCGTACCCAAGCCGCCGGAGTTAAGCCATTGGCGCGGGCGTTCGAACGGATAATATTGCGCCGCGAACATTTGGTGTTGCCCTACGTCCGAAGTGATGATGGCGGAGTTGTTGGTGATTTCGGCAAGTTTTTGCACGACGTATTGCGGTTTGATGATTTCGCTGTCGTTGTCAAACCACAGACAGTCTCGCGAACGCCATTCTTCGATGCTTTTCCACCATTTGTCTAAAGAATCGGACGCGGGAGTCGTATCTTGCTTGCCCCACAAGCCGATCATTTCGGTCAACACGTTTTTCACATCGCCGACAATCGGAATATCGACTTTGACGCGTTTGGCGATGCTGGACGGGTCAACATCAATATGAATGACTTTTTTGGCTTTTTCAAAGAATTTGGACGGAACGGATACGACACGGTCGTCAAAACGCGCGCCCACAGCCAACACGACATCTGCGTTTTGCATAGCGAGGTTGGCTTCGTAAGTGCCGTGCATACCCAGCATACCCAAGAATTGTCGGTCGCTTGAAGGATATGCGCCTAGACCCATCAGTGTGCCGGTACACGGTGCGCCCGTCATGCGGACAAACTTCGTCAGCTCTTCCGAAGCATTGCCCAATACCACGCCGCCGCCGAAATAAACGACCGGACGTTTGGCGGAAGCCAACATTTGGACGGCTTTTTTAATCTGCCCGATATGGCCTTGCACGACAGGTTGGTAAGAGCGGATAAAGATGTCTTCCTGCGGATAGCTGAATTTCGCCATCGCCTGCGTTACATCTTTAGGAACATCGACCACGACCGGGCCGGGTCGGCCACTGGCGGCGATTTGGAATGCTTTCTTGATGGTCTCGGCAAGCTCGTTGACATTGGTTACCAAGAAATTGTGTTTGACGCACGGACGGGTAATGCCGACCGTATCCACCTCTTGAAACGCATCCGTACCGATGAGCGAATTGCCGACCTGTCCGCTGATGACTACCATCGGAATCGAATCGCTGTATGCAGTGGCAATGCCAGTCAACGCATTGGTCACGCCCGGTCCGGAAGTCACCAGCGCAACGCCGACTTTGCCGCTGACGCGCGAATACGCATCTGCCGCGTGTACCGCCGCCTGCTCGTGGCGTGCCAGGATATGCTTGAATTTATTGAGTTGGAAAATAGCGTCGTAGATTTCGATGACTGCGCCGCCCGGATAGCCGAAAACATACTCTACACCTTCGGCTTTGAGACTTTGCACTATGATTTGTGCACCTGATAATTGCATAATGACCTCTTTTATACGGCTTCAAACCAATAGGGGCAACCCGCCTCGCCACAGCACCTGTAATGCAAGCCCTCCAAGCAGCGGTTTAGGGTACGCGCATTGAAGAAACACGGCGACAGTCAGACTGTCCAATCAATTGGGATGAAACACAGAGTTTATGAATGAAAGAATGCAAACGATAACGCAAACCGCCTGTTCAATCAAGACAAAATCTTTCATCTTTTAACGTTGTTTGAATATTGTGAAGATTGTTTTTTGATTTTTATAGGATAAATATGATTTGGGTTTCTTGGTTTTTGTATCTTTGTCCATAAAATTGTTGACATTTTGAATGTAGGATTGAAAGGTGCTTTCTCAGTTTGATTCATAAGAAAAGGTCGTCTGAAAACTGAACTGCACCCCAAAAGTTGGAGACATACCCTCCAACCACCAAGGTGCAGTTTTTTTATGAGCAAATATACATTACACTTCAAATACCAAGCCGTACTCC
>NZ_CEXQBZ010000052.1:0-9194 GCF_982712965.1 Neisseria flava
CGTATGCTACCGCATACTGGCCTTTTTCTGTTAGGGAAAGTTGCACTTCAAATGCGAATCCGCCGTCGTCTGAAACCCCGTATCGGATTAATCCTGCTCTGCAGGCAGGCCGTACTCTTCGGGGAAGGTGCGCAGCGAGCTTTGCAACACGGTAACCGCGCCGTCGATCAGGCCGCAGCGGCCGCTTCGGGGCAGCAGTTGGCACAGGCTTTGCAGGGCGCGGAGATCGTCTGAAGTGCCGATGCCGGTATCCACGCGGTTGAGCAAGCGTGAAAGTTGGAACGTGCCGCCTTTGCATGGCGGGCATTGTCCGCATGAGTTGGACGCAAAAAATTCCACATACTCGGATACTTTGCGCACCACGCTGGTGCCTTCGGAAATCACAATCATCGCACCCGTACCGAGGCTGGATTTGCGTTCGCGCACGGACACGAAGTCCAAAGGCACGTCCAAATCTTTGACGGTCAAAAGCGTATTGGACGGGCCGCCGGTAAATACGGCTTTAAACGTACGCCCTTCGAGCATACCGCCGCCGTGGTCGAAAATCAGCGATTGCAGGGTCGTACCCATCGGCAGTTCGTACAGACCCGGATTCAATACGTCGCCGGAGAGTGAGTAGAGTTTCGTGCCTGCGGCATCGCCCAAACCCAGCGATTTGTACCATTCCGCGCCTTTGGCAAGGATTTGCGGAATATTGGCGAAGGTTTCGGTATTGTTGATTAAGGTCGGTTCGCCTGCTACGCCGCTTTCGGCAGGGAACGGTGGCTTGCGGCGCGGGAACGGGAAACCGCCTTCCAACCATGAAATCACGGCGGTTTCTTCGCCGCCGATGTAGCGGCCTGAAGTTTCGACCAATTTCAGGTCTAAAGGTTTGCCCAGATAGTTTTCGATGCGGATGAACAAATCGCTTTTTTTCTATTGCTCGATGGCGGGCACGATGGCGGCGATGGATTCGGTCTGGTGCGGGTTGACATACATAATCGCTTTGTTGGCGCGGCAGGCGACGGCGGCAATCAGGACGCCTTCGATGACTTGGTGCGGCGTTTTCGCCAGCAACACGCGGTCTTTGAACGTACCCGGTTCGTCTTCGTTGGCGTTACAGACGACGTATTTGTCGCCGTGTTTGCTTTGGGCGGCAACGGCCGCCTCCCATTTGCGCCAGGTCGGGAAACCTGCACCGCCCATGCCGCAGAGGTTGGCATCTTGCAGCTTGGAAACGATGCTTTGAGGATCGGCAAGCGCCGCCAGCAGGCCTTCGCCGCCGCCGACTTTGCGCCACGCAGCCAAATCCGCGCCGACTTGGCGGGACGGGTGCAGTAAGTTTTGATTGGCTTGGTTCATGATTGTTGCTCCTGCAAACCGGCGTGTTCGCGCAAATCGAATTTGCCGTAGTCGGGATATAAAACGGGGGCTTTGATGTCGCTGGTCAGTCCGGCGCGGGTCATTTCGCGTTGCAGATCGTGGACGTGTCCGACACCGCCGCGCACTTTTTTCAGCGGCAGGCCGCAACCGGCGGCGGCTTTACCCGCGCGGCGGCCGAAGCTGATAATGTCCAAAAGCGCGTTGCCCATCAGACGGTTGCGGCCGTGGATGCCGCCGGTTACTTCGCCGGCGCAATAGAGGCCTTCGACGCAGGTTGCGCCGTCGCCGTTGATTTCGATACCGCCGTTTTGATAGTGCAGGGTCGGATGAATCATGACTGGCTCAATAGCAGGGTCGATGCCGCATTTGTGGGCAACGTGGCCTAGTGTTACCAAACGGTTCAATACGTCGGGATCGTTTTCAATCAGGCGCGGCGTATCGAGGAACACGCCGACTTGTCCGTCGCGCACCACGCCGCGGCCTTCGCGGCACTCGCGCAAAATAGCGGCGGCAACGACGTCGCGCGGCTGCAATTCATCAACGAAACGCTCGCCCAAACCGTTGACCAGTTTGGTGCCTGCGGAGCGCACGGCTTCGGAAATCAGCGCGCCCGCCAAGTGCGGCGGATGGGCGACGCCGGTCGGATGGTATTGGAAGGAATCGATGTCGCGCAGTTTCGCGCCGATGCGGTATGCCATCACCAGACCGTCGGCAGTTGCGCCGTAGTGGTTGGAAGTGGCGAAACCCTGCAAATGCAGGCGTCCGCTGCCGCCGGTTGCCAAGACCACGGCTTTGGCGTGAACCAATACCAAGGAGCGTTTTTCCAAATCGTACAAAATCGCGCCGACGCAGCGGCCGTGTTCGTCCGACAATAATTCGATGGCGGGGTGGCGGTTGAGCTGGATAATATTTTCGTCAAGTTCGACCGCCTCGCGCAGCACGCGCATCATTTCGAGGCCGGTAAAGTCGCGGTAGCTCAGGATGCGCGGCACGGTCGTACCGCCTGCACGTTTGCGGCTCAACATGCCGTTGCTGTCCGCGCCTTTGGCAAGGTCGAAAGTCATGCCCAAGCCAATCAGCCAGCGGATGGCGGACGGCGCGTCGGTAACCATTTGCGCCACCAATTCTTTCTTGCCTGCGTTGTGGCCGCCTTTAATGGTCTCGTCAAAGTGCTGCTGCAAGCTGTCTTCCGCGCCGACCGCCGCCTGAATGCCGCCTTCTGCCATTACGGTATTGCTGTCGCCGATACGCAGCTTGTTCGCCATAATCACGCGCGCGCCTGCTTCGGTCGCGGATAACGCCGCCGCTGCACCCGCACCGCCGCCGCCGATAACCAGCACGTCGGTGTTCAGGTGTTCCGCGCCCGACAAATCATAGTCGTCAATCAGCGGATGGCTGATCAGCAGTTTCGCCAAATCAGGATGACAGTAATCGCCCGTATTCGGTCCGATGGGCAGTTTGACGCGCGCATTGGCCTGATAGTCGGGGTGAAACCGACTCAACAATTCGTTTTTTTCCGGCAAGTCGCCGCGCAGTTCCAATGAGGAAGCGCGCAGGTTGGCAAGGGCGGTTTCGTAGTCTATGCCTCGGATTTCGTTCGCCATCACATTGCCTCCTCTTCAAATTCGACTTTCATTTTGCCGCTGTCGATTTCGCGCAGGCGGCGCATCAAATCCACCGGACGCAGCGTGCGCGCCGCTTTCATGCGGCGGGCGAACAGACCAAAGTGGTTCGGACGGATGTGTTCGGGGCAGGAAAGGGTGCAGAGGTTGCACATCACGCATTGGTCGAAGGTCAGCGCAGCCGCGCCGAAATCGCCCGATACCACTTGCGCCACGCCGTTTTCCACTTCTAAACCTTTGGGGCAGGCGCGGTTGCAGCCGCCGCAATGACGGCAGTGTTGCGCTTCGGGGAAGATTTTGGCGGTGTCGTCCAGCCAGTTCCAGCCGTCGCCGACCTCGCTCACGTCGTAATAGTGGATATGCTCGGGAATGAAGTAGTCCAAGAAGCTGACCTGCATCCCTTCTTCGACTTTGGTTTCACACGCCAATGCAGTCGTTACCTCACGCTCGCCTTCCTTGCGGATCATGCAGCGACACGAACCGCACACGCCTTGCCCCATACAACCGACGTTGGCGGTAATCGCGCTGCCGGAACGGGCATAGGCCTGAATGATTGACGAGTCGGCGGAGGCTTTGACCTCGTGGCCGTCTATGGTCAGGGTTAACAAGTTTTCACTCATGGTAGTGTCCTGTGGAATGAGATAGGGGAAATCGGATGTGTGTATTTTTATTACAAATTTTTTAGGGTTGCGTATATTTTTCAGAAAACATCTTATAAATCAATGTCTGACTGTCTTTTGTTAGTGTATCAGAATTTAGATTTTTTGATGATGGCGGAGTCTTAAAGGCAGGGTAGGAGCGGATTGTGAACAAAAAACAGCGGTTTTCAGACGACCTTTGTGTCATCTTGTTATTTTGTAAGATAAAATAAACTTACGATAAAGGAATAACTGCTAAAAACTGTTTTGAAATACGAGTAAATATCATTATTAAGTGTTTGATATAAAAGTATATATCTATGTATTTATTGAATAAATTTGTTAAGTGTAAGTAAATGCAAATGGTGTTATAAAATTTCAGAAAAGTAGCTAAGTTTGACTTCCATCAAAAATCATCATAGGTAGAATGACACGGCTTTTACATTTGTGTATGGTTGAAAAAAGAAAGACAGGTTGTCTGAAAAGTAATTTTTTCTTTTTAAATTCATGTTATTAGTAAGGTTCATTGCGGCGGTAAATCCAGTCTTTTCAGACGATCCTTTGGAATTTGAGTGGACAGATTAATTGTAGTTTTATTTCTTACGGTAAATATTGCCGACAATATCCGTTATCATCATCCGAGTGAAATGATAGGTTATTAAGTTTTATGAAAATCAATGGATTATAAAAATCATATTGTCGCCTCATATCGATTGACAGCACTATTACACCGATTAAGGTCGTCTGAAAAACGACATCTATAAAAAGTGAACAAACCCTCCCTACCATGAGAAAAGGAACACAATCATGACCGTCATCAAGCAAGAAGACTTTATCCAAAGTATCTGCGATGCCTTCCAATTCATCAGCTATTACCATCCGAAAGACTACATCGACGCACTCTATAAGGCGTGGCAGAAGGAAGAAAATCCCGCCGCCAAAGACGCGATGACGCAGATTTTGGTCAACAGCCGCATGTGTGCGGAAAACAACCGACCCATCTGTCAAGATACCGGTATCGCAACCGTTTTCCTCAAAGTCGGCATGAACGTCCAATGGGATGCGGACATGAGCGTGGAAGAGATGGTTAACGAAGGCGTACGCCGCGCCTACACTTGGGAAGGCAACACCCTGCGCGCTTCCGTCCTCGCCGACCCTGCCGGCAAACGCCAAAACACCAAAGACAACACCCCCGCCGTCATCCACATGAGCATCGTGCCGGGTGATAAAGTCGAAGTAACCTGCGCGGCAAAAGGCGGCGGCTCGGAAAACAAATCCAAACTCGCCATGCTCAATCCGTCCGACAACATCGTCGATTGGGTATTGAAAACCATCCCGACCATGGGCGCGGGCTGGTGTCCTCCCGGCATCTTGGGCATCGGTATCGGCGGCACGCCCGAAAAAGCCGTACTGATGGCGAAAGAATCCCTGATGAGCCACATCGACATTCAAGAGTTGCAGGAAAAAGCTGCGTCAGGCGCAGAATTGTCCACCACCGAAGCCCTGCGCCTCGAACTCTTTGAAAAAGTCAACGCGCTGGGCATCGGCGCACAAGGTTTGGGCGGTCTGACCACCGTGTTGGACGTCAAAATCCTCGATTACCCGACCCATGCCGCATCCAAACCGATTGCCATGATTCCGAACTGCGCCGCCACCCGCCACGTCGAATTCGAATTGGACGGCTCCGGTCCGGTCGAACTGACCCCGCCGCGCGTTGAAGACTGGCCAGATTTGACTTACAGCCCCGACAACGGCAAACGCATCGATGTCGATAAACTGACCAAAGAAGAAGTTGCCAGCTGGAAAACCGGCGACGTATTGCTGCTGAACGGCAAAATCCTCACCGGTCGTGATGCCGCGCACAAACGCCTCGTCGATATGCTCGACAAAGGCGAAGAGTTGCCCGTCGATTTCACCAACCGCCTGATTTACTACGTCGGCCCCGTTGATCCGGTCGGCGACGAAGTCGTCGGTCCCGCAGGTCCGACCACCGCCACCCGCATGGACAAATTCACCCGCCAAATGCTCGAACAAACCGGCCTCTTGGGCATGATCGGCAAGTCCGAGCGCGGCGCAGCCACCTGCGAAGCCATTGCCGACAACAAAGCCGTGTACCTCATGGCAGTCGGCGGCGCGGCATACCTCGTGGCAAAAGCCATCAAATCCTCCAAAGTCTTGGCGTTCCCCGAATTGGGCATGGAAGCAGTTTACGAGTTTGAAGTCAAAGACATGCCCGTAACCGTCGCTGTGGACAGCAAAGGCGAGTCCATCCACGCCACCGCCCCACGCAAATGGCAGGCAAAAATCGGCATCATCCCCGTCGAGTCCTAATGCCTTGATGCCAGGTTGAAAAAGGTCGTCTGAAAACTTGAAACAGGGTTTTCAGACGACCTTTTGGCTAATACGGTTTCAATGGCGTAAAACCGGCATCCGTATTCCGGCAAAACCCTGCGACAAGGCGTAAAAAACCGCTATAATTGCCGACAATTTTCCCTTTCAGACGACCTTTTTAAAGCGAGGTCGTCTGAAAAAACAGACAAGGAAGAAATCCGATGAAAAACTACCACGCGCCCGACGAGAAGGGCTTTTTCGGCGAACACGGCGGGCTTTATGTCTCCGAAACCCTGATTCCCGCCTTGCAAGAGCTGGCGGATGCCTATAAAGCAGCGAAAAACGACCCGTCGTTTTGGGAAGAGTTCCACCGCGATTTGAAACACTACGTCGGCCGCCCCAGCCCCGTTTACCATGCCGCGCGATTGTCCGAGCATTTGGGCGGCGCGCAAATCTGGTTGAAGCGCGAAGACTTGAACCACACCGGCGCGCACAAGGTAAACAATACCATCGGTCAGGCATTGCTTGCCCGCCGCATGGGTAAAAAACGCGTCATCGCCGAAACCGGCGCGGGTCAGCACGGCGTGGCCTCCGCCACCGTTGCCGCCCGCTTCGGCATGACTTGCGACGTGTACATGGGCGCGGACGATATCCAGCGCCAAATGCCCAACGTGTTCCGCATGAAATTATTGGGCGCAAACGTGGTCAGCGTCGACAGCGGCAGCCGCACGCTGAAAGACGCGATGAACGAAGCCATGCGCGAATGGGTTGCCCGCGTGGACGACACGTTCTACATCATCGGCACCGCCGCCGGCCCCGCGCCGTATCCCGAAATGGTACGCGATTTCCAATGCGTCATCGGCAACGAAGCCAAAGCGCAGATGCAGGAAGCCATCGGCAGACAGCCCGATGTCGCCGTTGCCTGCGTCGGCGGCGGCTCGAACGCCATCGGCCTGTTCCACCCGTATATCGGCGAAGAAAACGTGCGCCTCGTCGGCGTGGAAGCCGGCGGTTTGGGCGTGGACACCCCCGACCACGCCGCGCCGATTACCAGCAAAGCCCCCATCGGCGTATTGCACGGCTTCCGCAGCTACCTGATGCAGGACGGAAACGGCCAAGTTTTGGGGACGCACTCCGTTTCCGCAGGCCTGGACTACCCCGGCATCGGCCCGGAACATAGCCACCTGAACGACATCAAGCGCGTCGAATACACCGTCGCCAAAGACGACGAAGCACTCGAAGCCTTTGATTTGTTATGCCGCTTCGAAGGCATCATCCCCGCGCTCGAATCCAGCCACGCCCTCGCATGGGCAGTCGCCAACGCGCCGAAAATGGGCAAAGACCAAGTGATTCTGGTCAACCTGTCCGGCCGTGGCGATAAAGACATCAATACTGTGGCGAAGTTGAAGGGGATTAAGTTGTAAGTATCGCCGTTGAGCGGATAAAGACAAAAGGTCGTCTGAAAACTGAGTAAATAGGTTTTCAGACGACCTTTTCGTTTGTAAGGAAAATTCATTTGTAAGGAAAATGGGCTTACGTCTTTTTGGAACTTTTTACTTTAATGTAAATCGTAGTAGTTCTTATTAACTAATGTAAAAAATGTAAAGAAGCATATGACTAAGTGGGGTCCGTATGATTGCGAAGACGAATGTAAAGAAGATGAGGAAGGAAAACAGGATTTGGTTCCCTTAATTCCTAATGGTATTCATTGATATGAGGGAGATACATTAGCCCAAGATCATTATCCGATTGTTGTTACCGGGTCAAGGGTTTATGTCGATATTGGTAAAATGGAAAGTTATTACATAGGAGCTGAATCTGTTCCCGATGGGGATATAGATAGTACCAACGATACGGCAATTTCAATTTTAGCTGAATCCACTTCTCCAAAACCTTCGGCAGGAAATGAACTTCAAACGGTGGCAAAAACTTCTCAAGCCGGTGAGCAAAAGTAGGAAAATATTCCTACATCTCAAAATGCAGCAGCAAAATCTCCTATTGAAGCCAAATCAGAGAACCCATCCGAGCAAGCAGTCAAGCCTAAAGATGCTGAAGCCGCTGCCCAAAGTGCGGTAGGCGATACCGCTGCACAAGTCAAATCCGCAGCTGAGATTGCAGACAGGGAAATGACCAAGCAGGCATTTCGTACAGAGAAGCTTTATCAAGGTAAATATGAGCTTGCCAAAACTCTGTCAAATGGCATGATTATGTTTGAGGACAATACTGTCCCCGAACGCTTCAGCGACGCCAAAATCGACTACCTGAAAAGTACCGATGACGTAAACAGGGAAATTCAGGAAATCCGCAAACAGGGTGATGTACTGAAACAGCAATACGGCGACTTCCACGGTAAAGCTTATATGGCAGGTATGCTGAGTAAAGTCGCAGGCGGGGTAGGCACTGTGGTTGACGGCTACGAACTCGGTCGCCGCGCTAATGTTGCCTACGAAAGCGGTAAAGATTCCGATTGGGATGCGGTAACAGGGCAGATTGCTAAGATGGCGACTAATATGATCGGCGGAACTTTAGCCGTTGGCGGAGGAGTCCGATTGGTAGGTGCATTGGCAGCAGGTTTATTGCCAACAACAGGAGTCGTAATATTATCAGTAGTAGCGGGAGGAGTTATTACATATCTTATCGGCAAAGCTGCTGATTATATTGAATCGGAAATTTCTAAAGGACAAAATCCGTTCAGCTTTTATAACGATCCATCCAAAGGAGAAACAGAAGTTGCTTTTGTCGGCGACATCGATTTTTCTAAATATGGTGATGATACCTCAATGACTAGCGAGGGTATTACTCTGATAGGCAACCAAAAATTCGGCAATCTGGAAATCAAGAGCAAATCCTTGAACATCATCGGTGAAGTCCATACCGAAGGCAAGCTGATTGTAGATAGCGAAAAAGTCGAAATGACCGACCTTAAAGCACTGACGCAGCCTGTCCAAACGCAAAGGGAACATACTCCGGAAGAGAACTTGGAAGCACAAAATGATGTTGAAGTCCAACAGAGGGAAGGTGCGGACGATGATGCTCAAACCTCCGATAATGTTCTACCGTCAGTGAATGAAATCATGGTGCAACAGTCGGAATTGAATGTTCCAATTCAACAGGAAGGAGATAATACAGATAAATCTGGGGAGATAGAGGATCTTCAATCAGACTGAGACCTTTGCAATAACATAGGTTACTAAAATTTTATGCTCAATCTCATTTTCAAAATTCAAAACCTTTCTGATTT
>NZ_CEXQBZ010000053.1:0-9193 GCF_982712965.1 Neisseria flava
GCGTTGCCTCGCCTTAGCTCAAAGAGAACGATTCTCTAAGGTGCTGAAGCACCAAGTGAATCGGTTCCGTACTATCTATACTGTCTGCGGCTTCGTCGCCTTGTCCTGATTTAAAGTTAATCCACTATAACGGCTTAGAAACGTCCTGTTTTTATTTTATTCCGCCTTAGGCGATGGGTTTAAAGGTCGTCTGAAAACTTTCAGACGACCTCATCATTATCCGGCATTCATCTTGTCTTCAAATGCCGCCAAAATCAGCGCGACTTCTTCTGCGTCTTTGACCGCCCTTACCGCGTCAAACAATTCCTGAGCTTCTCCAAATTCTTTCTTCATCATGCCCAGCCATTGTTTCAGGCGGGCGACGGGGTATTTGTTGTTCGCTTCTTTGGCGAGACACAAATGGAAAAATTGGTTTATCCACACCGAAACTTCGGCGAAATCGGTATCGCGGACGGTTCCGCCGTTTTCGTATTGTTTGATTTGGCGCGCCAAATCGGGGCGGATGACGGCGCCGCGACCGAGCATGACGCTGTTGCAGCCCGTCATCTCTTTAATGCCGATATAGTCTTTGAGGCTGAACACGTCGCCGTTGGCGGTTACGGGGATGGCGACGTGTTCGCGGATTTTGCGTATCCATTCCCAATGCGCGGGTGGTTCGTAGCCTTCGACTTTGGTGCGCGCGTGTACGGTCAGGGCGCAGGCTCCGCCTTCGGCGATGGCGGCGGCGCATTCGAGGGCGAGGCTTTTGTTTTCGTAACCAAGCCGCATTTTGCCGGTGAGCGGGATGTGTTCGGGCAGGCGTTGGCGCAGGGTTTTGACGATATGGTGGATAAGGTCGGGCTCTTTGAGCAGGACGGCACCGCCTTTGTGTTTGTTGACCGTCGGCGCGGGACAACCGAAATTGAGGTCGATTTTGTCCGCGCCGAAGCGGACGGCTTCCAAGGCGTTGACCGCCATATTGTCGGCATCGCTACCCAAAAGCTGGACGGTACAGGGCGTACCGGCGGGGGTCTTGTTGCCGTTGGCGATTTCGGGGGCGTATTTGAGCCAGGTGGAACGGGAATGGACGGTGTGTGTAATGCGGACGAACTCGCTGACGCATTCGTCGTAGCCGCCGATACGGGTCAGCAAATCGCGCATCACATCGTCCACCAGCCCCTGCATGGGCGCAAGGATAAGCTGCATATCGGAGGAGGTCGTCTGAAAAAAGGAAATGCGTATTGTAGCGGTATATCGGTTAAAATACACGCTTTCCACATAGACGGCGCAAGCGATGGCGATGAACGAAAAAATCCGTTTGATTATCGATACCGACCCCGGGCAGGACGACGCTGCGGCCATTTTGGCGGCACACGGTCTGGCACGGCGCGGCTTGGTCGATTTTTTGGGCATGACCGTCGTCGCGGGCAATGTCGGTATGAATTTGACGGCAAAAAACGCGCGCATCGTCTGCGATTGGGCGGGCGAGGAAGATTTCCCCGTTTACGCTGGCGCAGTCAAACCTTTATTGCGCGAACTGGAAACCGCTGAAGCGGTACACGGCAAAACAGGCTTGGACGGTACGGCGTTACACGAGCCGCGCTGTCCTTTGCAAAAGCAGCACGCGGTTGCCTATTTGGTGGAAACTTTGAGCCGCGCCGAAGACGCTTCGATTACCTTGTGTCCGATAGGCCCGCTGACCAATATTGCGCTGGCGTTGAGCATCGCGCCGGAAGCCGTCCGCGCCATCAAACGCATCGTCCTGATGGGCGGCAATTATTTTGAAGCAGGCAACATGACGCCTGCCGCCGAATTCAATTTCTTCACCGACCCGCACGCGGCGCAAATCGTGTTGCAAAGCGGCGCACCGATTACGATTTTGCCGCTGGACGTTACCCACAAGGCACAAATCACTTCCGAACGCATGAACCGCTTACGTCGTCTGAAAAACGCCAACGGCAGCCGTTTGGCGGATATTCTGCAAAGTTACGAACGTTTCGACATTCAGCAGTTCGGCTTGGAAGGCGGCCCGCTGCACGACCCTTGCGCCGTTATCTGCGCCGTATTCCCCGAATTGTTTGCAGGCAGGATGTGCCGCGTAGATGTGGAGACGCAAAGCGGTCTGTCCACCGGCGCGTGTGCCGTCGATTGGCACGGTACGACCGGCAAAACGCCCAACGCGCTTTGGATCACCGAAGTCGATGCCGACCGTATGTTTGAAGAACTGGCCGCCGCCATTGCCAAACTGCCTTAATTTCCCGATTTTGATTTTTCAGACGACCCCTTTTCAGACGACCTCATCATGAACCCGAAAATTCCCGCCACAGCAGCCATGTTGGTCAAAAACTCGGAACGCTATCTGACCGAAGTATTGACCGCGCTTCAAGACTTCGACGAAGTTTTGCTGCTCGACAACGGCTCGACCGACCGTACCTTTGAAATCGCCGAACGCTTCACCAACGTCAGTTATTACAAATACGACTTCATCGGCTTCGGCCCGATGAAAAACCTTGCCGCCCGTCTCGCGCAAAACAATTGGATATTCAGCATAGACAGCGACGAAGTGGCGGATAGTGAATTGGTTGCCGCCATCCGCAAAGCCGTCGCGGAAAACAAAGAACAAAACATCTTCTCGCTCTCGCGCCTGAACCACTACAACGGCCGCCTGATCAAAGCCTGCGGCTGGTATCCCGACATTATCCCGCGCCTCTACCACCGACGCTTTACCCGCTTTTCCGACCGTCAGGTGCATGAATCGCTGATCTTGCCGCCCGATGCAAACGTCCGTCCACTCGAAGGTCGTCTGAAACACTATTCCTTTGAAAACGCCGAAGTGCTGATTCAAAAAATGCAGCAATACAGCTCGCTCTACGCCGAAGAAAACCGCTACAAAAAAGACAGCTCACCCTTCAAAGCCCTGTTGCACGGCAGCGTATCGTTTGTCAAAAACTACCTGCTCAAACGCGGTTTCGCCTACGGCGCGGACGGTCTGACCATTTCCATCGCCAACGCGCAAGGTTCGTACTACAAATACGTCAAACTTTACGAGCGCAACCGCAACATCAGCGTCGCCCTGATTGTGACCACCTACAACCGACCCGATGCGTTGGAGCTGGTTTTAAAATCCGCGCTCGCGCAAACCCGCCTGCCCGACGAAATCATCGTCGCGGACGACGGTTCGCGCCAAGACACCGCCGAAGTCGTCGAGTTCATCCGCAGCCACACTGACATCCCCGTCAAACATTCTTGGCGGCCGGACGACGGCTTCCGCGCCGCCGAATCGCGCAACCGCGCGCTGGCGCAGGCAAAAAGCGACTACATCATCCTCATCGACGGCGACATGATACTCGACCCGTCCTTCGTCGCCGACCACCTCAAACTCGCACGCAAAGGCAGGCTGATACAAGGTTCGCGCGTCATCCTGACCCAAGGACGCACTGAAGAAATTTTAGATTCCGGCGAATTGCCCGATTTGTCCGCGTTCAGCCAAGGCATAGAAAAACGCCTGTCCGCCCTGCGCTTCCGCAGCCTGTCCGCCCTGATCGGCAGACAAAGCAGCCGCAAACACAAAGGCATCAAAACCTGCAATATGGGCTTTTTCCGCAGCGATGCGCTTGCCGTCAACGGCTTCGACAACCGCTTTGTTGGCTGGGGACGCGAAGACAGCGAGTTCGTCGCCCGCCTCTTCCATAACGGCATGAAACGACACAACCTCAAATTCGCCGGCATCGCCTACCACCTCTGGCACCACGAAGCCGAACGCGACGCCCTGCCGCAAAACGACGCCTTACTCAAAGCCACGCTGTCCGAACAAAAAATCCGCTGCGAACACGGCATGGACGAGTTTATAAAATAAACCGTTTTGCGCGCATCTCCCCCTCAAACGTCGTCTGAAACCTTTCAGACGACGTTTTACCTTCAAGCAGCCGCCAGCCCATCAAATCTTTACTGAAACCAAACACTTGCAGTGCTATACTATCAATACAACGACAAACTACTCACACACTACGGTTACACATCATGTCCCCCCACCCGATTACCATCACCTCATACAACATGCACAAAGGCATGTCCGCGCTCAACCGCAAAGTCCAAGTGGACAACATGGCGGAAGAGCTTCGCGGCATAGGCTCGGATGTTCTGTTTTTGCAGGAAGTGCAAGGTCAACACCTGACCCGCAGCAACAGGCTGCCCGACTTCCCCGAACAACCGCATTACGACATCCTCGGCGACCGCCTTTCCTACAACCGCAGCTACGGCAAAAACGCCGTTTACCCGCAGCGCCACCACGGCAACGCCATCCTCAGCCGCCTGCCGCTGGAAACCCGCCACAATCTCAACATCAGCGTCAACAAACTCGAACAGCGCGGCGTACTCCATTGCGAAGTCTTGCCCGAAGGCTGGGACACCCCGCTCGTCTGCCTCTGCGCCCACCTCAACCTGCGCGAACCCGACCGCGCCAAACAATACCGCGCCATCTTCGAATACGTCGTGCATCACATCGACCCGCAAAGCCCGCTGATTCTCGCCGGCGACTTCAACGACTGGCGGCAAAAATCCGCCCTATCCTTAGGCAACGCCTTGAACCTGAACGAAGTATTCGTGGACAGCAACGGCAAACGCCCCAAAACCTTCCCCGCCCGCCTGCCCGTCCTCAGCCTCGACCGCGTCTATACCCGCAACTTGGAAGTCTTAGACTCCCAAATCCACAACGGCAAAAACTGGCAACGCCTCTCCGACCACTTGCCCTTAAGCGTCAAAGTCCGACCCAAACTGCCTTGACCGCACCAATGCCAAAGGTCGTCTGAAAACCTGAAATCGGGAGTTTCAGACGACCTTCCATATTTACATTCTTACCCACAACACCGTATGAGGTTTAAATACAGGATACTTATACCATCATTCAAATTCCGTCGTTCTTACTTGAATTTGCTGTAAAACGATAGAAGAATCTCTTGTATTTTCAACCCCTTTATTCCCCTACACTCCGTTTCCCGATAAAATACGCCCTTTCGATTTTGACTCTATCCGCCATGCCGACCGACCTTCAAGCCATCAACCGCCTGCTGCCGCAAACCCAGTGCCGAGAATGCGGCTATCAAGGCTGCCTGCCTTATGCGCAAGCTTTGTTGCACGAGGATGCGCCTGTTAATTTGTGCGCGCCCGGAGGAGAAGCGGTGATGGTCGATATTGCCGCTTTATTGGGCAAACCGCGCGTCGCGCCCGTCAAAATCCAGCCCAAAGCCGTCGCCCTGATAGACGAAGCCGCCTGTATCGGCTGTACCGCCTGCATCCGCGCTTGTCCCGTCGATGCAATTATGGGTGCAAGCAAGTTCATGCACACCGTTATCAGCGACGAATGCACAGGCTGCGGACTCTGCCTCCCGCCTTGTCCGGTGGACTGTATCGACATGATACCTTCCGAACAGGAATACCTCCCCGCCGCGCGTAGCCTGAGTCGCTCTTCCGAAGCGCGTTTCGCCGCTGCCGAACACGCGCAAAACCGTTTTGATTGGCACACGGAGCGCAAAGCGCGCGACGAGGCGGAACGCAAAGCCATGCTTGCCGAGCGCGAAGCCGCCGTTAAAGCCAAGCAGGCGCAAATTCAAGCCAAA
The DNA here is from genome assembly GCF_982712965.1 of Neisseria flava. Classification (NCBI taxonomy): domain Bacteria; kingdom Pseudomonadati; phylum Pseudomonadota; class Betaproteobacteria; order Neisseriales; family Neisseriaceae; genus Neisseria; species Neisseria flava. The sequence continues at coordinate 5,595 of NZ_CEXQBZ010000053.1, forward strand.
ACCCAAGCTGCCGCCAAACCTGCCTTCAATCCCATGGATTTGATTGCCAAAGCCATGGCGAAAGCCCAATCCCAACAAGACAAGCTGGTTGCATCCGACAACCGCGAAGCATTCAAAAACCGGCAAATCGAAGAAGCCAAAGAGCGCGCCGAATTGCGCCGCGCCCAACGCGATGTCAAATATGGTAACGAAGAAGAAAAAGCCGCCGCGCTTGCCTATCTGCGCCGTTATAAAGCGGAGCAAGAAGCAGCCAAAGAAATACGATGATTTTGGTGGAGAGACTTCAAAGGTCGTCTGAAAGAGGTTTTCAGACGACCTTATAAATATAAAAAAGATTCCGTCATTCCAGTGCAAATGAAAATCCTTATTCAATAATCGGAAATTTCCAAATACACCATTCCTACGGAGAATATTGAGAAAAACAAACTACCGCTTCAACAAAAAGAAGGTCGTCTGAAAACGCAATATAGACAATCCAGCGTTTTCAGACGACCTTTTTCAATCCATTTTTATTTCTGCCAATACGTTTTCACGTTCACAAATTCATACAACCCGAATTCAGACAATTCCCGTCCGTAACCTGAGGCTTTAACGCCGCCAAAGGGAAGGCGAAGGTCGCTGCTTGTGTGGCGGTTGATAAAGACCGAGCCTGCTTGGATTTTTTCGGCAAACTCCCATGCACGGCGGGTATCGGCGGTATAAATGCTTGCGCCCAGTCCGTAAGGCGTATCGTTGGCAAGGGCGATGGCATGTTTTTCATCCCTCGCCCGCAAAATCATGGCAACCGGCCCGAAAACCTCTTCATTCCAAACGCGACAGTCAGGATTTACTTTGTCCAACACGGTGGCAGGGTAAAACCAGCCCTTTCCTTCGGGAATGAAACCGCCTACCAAAACTTCTGCGCCGTGTGCGACTGCGTCCTGCACTTGAGCGTGTACGTTTGCGCGCAAGTCTTCGCGGTGCAGCGGTGCGAGTGTGGTTGCGGGGTCTTTAGGATCGCCTGTTTGCAATTTGGCGCATTCGGCAAGAAACAGGGGGATGAAGCGGTCGGCGATGGCTTCGGTAACGATAATACGTTTGGCGGCGTTGCAAGACTGACCGGCGTCGCGGAAACGCGAATAACAGGCTTCCGCAGCGGCGCGTTCGAGATCCGCATCGGGCATGACGATGAAAGGATTGCTGCCGCCAAGTTCGAGGACGGTTTTCTTGAGGTGCAATCCCGCATGGGCGGCGAGCAGGCGGCCGGTCTGCGTCGAGCCGGTAAACGCCATCGCATCGGTGTCTTCGATGGCTTTCAAGGTATCGTCGTTATCCAGCCACGCACCAATCAACGGGAGGTCGTCTGAAACCAGTTCCAGCAGTGCCGCGCTGACCCGCGCAACACTGGGCGCAGGTTTGACGGCACAAGCATTGCCCGCACAAAGCGCGGGAATAGCAAAACGCAAAACCTGCCAGACAGGATAGTTCCACGGCATGACGGCAAGCACAACACCCAACGGCTCAAAACGCACCTGACTGAGGCTCGCCTGCGTGGCAATGGTCTTATGCGCCAGCAACTCGGGGGCAAGGCGGACATAATATCGGATGAGTTCGACGGATTTATCCAATTCAGCACGGCATTCATGCAGGCAGCGTCCGACTTCTTCACAAACCATTTCCGCAAGCCGCTCTTTGTTTTGCGCCAAACGCTCGGCAAAAGCTTGCAGCAAAGCAGTCCGCCCGGTAACGCCCAATCGCGCAAACGCCTGCCGACGTACTCTCAACGCTGCCAATTCTTGTGCAAACTCGGCATAACTTTGCGCAGGTCGGCGACAAAGGGTTTCGCCGGTATAGGCATTGATGCTGTGAAACATGGTTCGGATCCTTTGTATGTCGGTTTTATTTTAGGTCGTCTGAAAAACAAGGTACGTTTTCAGACGACGTTTGTTCATCATCAAAGAAACGCGATTATATAGCAAACTTAGATAACTCCATGCAATCCTTTCTAAATAGACAGCCTGAACGAAAAAGAATTTATGTAACTCGATAATCACTCATTAAAAAGTAATCGAAATATCTAAAATAAGCCTAAAAAATAATAAAGGTCGTCTGAAACCCTGTTTCCAAGGTTTTCAGACGACCTTTCATCATCAACACAGATTATAGGAAGCAGAACCAATAGCAGCCGAATTTGCAAATGGCAATGATTTCCCACCAATTTGCAATAAATTGTCTAAATAACCATATGTAGCACCAGCCGCATTTATCCAATCCTGACTAGTATATTCTCTTGATGAGTTATCTTGATTGGGAAGTACAAGATTATTGCTTGAAATATTGCTCGCATTAACGACACCATTACCAATATTTATAGCTTCAGAAACTCTTGATATGAAAACAAACTCCTAATTTTTAGTTACTTACTGCTTGACAAAATTCTAAGATTTTTATATTTATCATTACGGCTAATTATAAAAAATAATAGAGACAATATAAAAAAAATAAACCAAAAAGATAAATCTGATTTTAGATTTGCAATATATCTATTCCTATAAAGCGAAACCATTTCTCCATAAGTATAAAAAATACTATCATTTAGCTTTAGCTCATAAATTGTCATATTATCATCTACTTTAGCATATACTTTATAACCATATAAGTTTCTTGGATTTTCACAAAATATTTTATTTGAGTCTGATATGCACTTACCTTCCCTTTCTAGCTTTACCGCAATCCAATCACATCTACCCGGCGCATAAACTCCTCCTATACCTCTAGCTCCATACCCTACTAGGAGCTTATTCACATTACCACAGTAAATATTTATGTTTTTATTCTTTGTTTTAATATAAATTCCATCCAATCTTTCTTTATACTTTCCAGGTGGTAGGCGGTCATCATGGATAACTTCTCCAGTAATAGTATGCAAACTTTTATATTTAGGTTGATTATATAGATAATAACTATAATTTTTTAAATCCTGGAAGCTGACAATAAAAAATGGAATAGAGAAAAAGAAAAAGAAAAAAGAAATCTGTTTAGGATTAAAGGGAACGGCTTTTGTTTTTTCCACAAGAATATCCATCTTCAAAATAAAATTTCCAATAAAATGCCACATTCCCATAAACCTACAACCCATTTCAGATAAACGGTATTTAACTCAGACAAACGTATCATTACAACTGTAAATACTATCAAAGGTCGTCTGAAAACTTTTCAGACGGCCTATAGGTTTGAAGTAGCTAATAGTATTCAATACGATGGTTTTTCAAAAGTTAAATTATGGTTAAACACCGAATTTGCCTATCAGTTTTCTGACGGTTTTTATCCGTATCAGGTGCCTTTATCCTCAGTGCCTTTATCCTGATATGATAACTTAGACTAAGATTCTTGCTTGATGTGCGGCAAACCCAGCTGCAGAAATCCAAAAGGTCGTCTGAAGAAAGTTTTCAGACGGCCTTTTGATTTTTTACCAAATGCTCGTGTGAAACCGCTACTAAAGCTCAATCTGCGAAGCGTATTGTTGCTAAACAACAGATTACCCGAGACCTTTGCAAAAAAGCCCTTTCCCCGACAGCCGAAACCCAAACACAGGTTTTCGGCTGTTTCTGCCACTAATT
>NZ_CEXQBZ010000054.1:0-9146 GCF_982712965.1 Neisseria flava
AAAAACACTTGGCTACGAAACGCCAAGTGTTTTATTCTTGAATCTGTTCAACCCACTGATACACTAGTGTTGCACTTGAAATCCGAATCCAAGGTCGTCTGAAAATTGATTTCAGACGACCTTTTTATTATGATGAAACGGAGGACGGCAATGGCCTGAGATAGATGGTTTCAATGATGGCATAAAAAATTTATACCGGCTCATGCGCCCATTGAGGAAGCGTGGTTTTCTGTTTGCAAAATGCAAATAACCGCTGTCCGCTGAATTTCTCAAACATCAGTTCCACACCGCTTTGCAAGCGCAGAATCAGGGCGGAAGGTGTATCTATTTTGATAAAGTCAATGCGGTGCTGTACCAGTTTTGCAATAGTCGAATACAAATCAAGCTTGTCTGCATGATTGAAAAACCAGGGATTAAGACTTAACCAGCGTCCGCCGTTTAATGGCTCTCCAGGTTGGAAATCAGCACGGATTTGAGTAAGGCAGTCGTCTGAAAAATGCAGCTCAATATTGCCATAAAGCCAGATATTCCATCCTTTTTTCACTAAAAGCCCTTTAGGAACACATTCGGGGGCGGGAAACATTTGTAAAATCATTTCTGCAGTTTGTCCGATTTCCAAATAATCAAATCGGCCCGTGGTCAGAAAGTCAAACATATCGACAGAAATCGGAAAGTGGTAACGCATGGCAAGCTTCAGACGAGGTAGGAAGGATGGCGTTATATTAGTTCAAAAGTTAAATGCAATCAATTCTTATTTCTATTTTTATTTGTTTTCACTATTTGAGGACATTTTATTTTTTGTACAATTTAAAATTAAGAAACTTTCATCAATACCGTCATTTCCGCATAGGCAGGGATATGAAAGTTTGAAGTAGCAGCAAACCCTGAATATTTTCATAAAATCAAGTTGTTTTCGCAGGGAAGGTCCAAGCTACAAATAAAAGAAGGTCGTCTGAAAATTTTCAGACGACCTTTTGTTTCCATTCAGGGCAATTAACGGCTGCGTTCGATAAAACGGTAATAGGTTTCGCCGTCTTGGACGTAACCCAATTCCACACGGGCAATTTCAGAAATCGCTTCTTGACCGTTCGCCAAATCATCGACTTCCGCAGCAAGGAACTGGTTGCGCAAAGTGAGCGTCTGGTTTTTCTCCTCCTGCGCGGAAAGTTGTTCCTGCAATTCTTCCGTATGCCCGATACTGCCCTTTCCAAACCAAAGGCTGTATTGGCAGTAAGCGAGCGCGATGGATAAAACAACAGTTACCCACTTCATACATCAATACCTTTTCTTATTTGCCCAGTTGATAGAATGCGGCTTTGCCGGGGTAGTAGGCAGCTTCTGCCAATTCTTCCTCGATGCGCAGCAGTTGGTTGTATTTCGCCATGCGGTCGGAGCGGCTCAATGAGCCGGTTTTGATCTGCATACAGTTGGTAGCGACTGCCAAGTCGGCAATGGTGCTGTCTTCGGTTTCGCCCGAACGGTGGCTCATTACACTGGCGTAACGGCTGCGTTTTGCCAAGTCAACCGCTTGCAAGGTTTCGCTCAAAGTACCGATTTGGTTGACTTTGACCAGCAATGCGTTTGCCACGCCTTTTTCGATGCCTTCGGCAAGGATTTTCGGATTGGTTACGAACAAGTCGTCGCCGACCAGTTGTACTTTGCTGCCGAGTTTTTCGGTGAGGAGTTTCCAGCCTTCCCAGTCGTTTTCATCCATACCGTCTTCGATGGAAATAATCGGGAATTCGTTAACCAAGCCTTCAAGGTATTCGGCAAATTCTGCGCTGGTGTAAGAACGGCCTTCGGCTTCCAAGTGGTATTTGCCGTCTTTGTAAAACTCGCTGGATGCGCAGTCCAAAGCAAACAAGACATCATCGCCTGCTTTGTAACCAGCAGCTTCGGTTGCTTCAACCATCAGTTGCAGGGCTTCTTTGTGGCTGTTCAGATTAGGTGCGAAACCGCCTTCATCGCCAACAGTAGTCGGGAAACCTTTGCCGTCACACAGTTTTTTCAGCGCGTGGAAAATTTCGGCACCGCAGCGCAGGGCTTCGCGGAAAGATTTCGCGCCGACAGGCATAATCATAAATTCTTGAATGTTCAAGCTGTTATTGGCATGTTCGCCGCCGTTGATAACGTTCATCATCGGAACAGGCAAAGCCATAGGACCGGCGCCGCCCAAGTAACGGTAAAGCGGCAGACCTGAATCTTCGGCAGCCGCGCGGGCAACAGCCATAGAAACTGCCAAAGTAGCATTCGCACCCAAATTGCCTTTGTTTTCAGTGCCGTCCAGCTCGATCATGATTTTGTCGATGTAGGACTGTTCGTTGGCATCGATACCGATCAGTGCTTGGGCAATTTGGTTGTTGACGTGTTCAACTGCTTTCAATACGCCTTTGCCCGAGTAGCGGGATTTGTCGCCGTCGCGAAGTTCCAAAGCCTCTTTTTGACCGGTAGACGCACCGCTCGGTACGGCGGCACGGCCCATTACGCCGGACTCCAGCAATACATCGCATTCTACGGTGGGGTTGCCGCGTGAATCCAAAATCTCGCGGGCAAAAATATCAACGATTGCACTCATGAATATTCTCCAAATGAGGATGAAAAAAGAAAAGTAGCTTTGTTACATTTCAGACGACCTATGATTGCCGCTGAAAGTATATCAATGGCGATTATACCGATAGCGATACCAGAATCGCGATGAAATCGACTGTAAGTTTGTTTCACGTCAACATCGGTTTGCACAAAAAATAATATCTGCTCAAGCAGCCTCGCATTTTAACAGTTTTTGAAGTTTCAGGGCAGGGGAGCTTACCGAGAATGCTTTGTTTTAGACAGAGAGGCTGTCTGAAAACGATTCGAATGAGCATTTAACCAGCCGATAATATTCAATATCTTTTCGAATTTTGGGATAAATGAGGATGTTTTTAAGGGGTTGGAGAGCAGCATTGTCTAATCTGTGATAGCCGCTGCTTTCAATAATGCGAACCATATTTGAGAGATTATTTAAAGCCCTTACGCCGAGAATGACTTGTCCTTTCTCTCCATTTTCTAGGAAATAAACAGGATATTTGGGAACAGGTATATTGGCAACTTTGTTGGAAAAACAAAATCGCTATCAAAATTTCCGGGCATTTATCATCGTGTAAAAAAATAACAAAGTTCTTGCAAAATTTTGTCAAGGTTGGCATTTAAATGCTATAATGCCGTGCATCTTGCACAAACTGAAAGACTGAGCATCATGCGTATCGTAGAAAAAGCCTATACTTTCGACGATGTTTTGTTGGTTCCTGCACATTCAACCGTGCTGCCACGAGACGTTAAACTTCAAACCAAGCTCACCCGCGAAATCACGCTCAACCTCCCCTTACTTTCCGCTGCAATGGATACCGTTACCGAAGCACGCCTCGCCATTTCCATGGCGCAAGAAGGCGGTATCGGCATTATCCATAAAAACATGACGCCCGAAATGCAGGCGCGTGCCGTTTCCAAAGTGAAACGCCATGAGAGCGGCGTGGTGAAAGACCCTATTACGGTTGCGCCAACGACGCTTATTCGTGAAGTATTGGAAATGCGCGCACAACGCAAACGCAAAATGTCCGGTCTGCCCGTCGTTGAAAACGGCAAAGTGGTCGGTATCGTTACCAACCGCGACCTGCGTTTTGAAAACCGCCTCGACCTGCCCGTTTCCGCCATCATGACCCCGCGCGAACGCTTGGTTACCGTTCCCGAAGGCACAAGCATCGACGAAGCGCGCGAACTGATGCACGAACATAAAGTCGAGCGTGTTTTGGTCTTGAACGAAAAAGACGAGCTTAAAGGCTTGATTACCGTAAAAGATATTTTGAAAACCACCGAGTTTCCAAATGCCAACAAAGACTCCGAAGGCCGTTTGCGCGTAGGCGCGGCTGTCGGCACAGGCGGCGACACCGAAGAGCGCGTAAAAGCCTTGGTCGGAGCGGGAGTCGACGTCATCGTCGTCGATACTGCACACGGTCATAGCCAAGGCGTTATCGAGCGCGTGAAATGGGTGAAAGAAACCTATCCGCACATCCAAGTCATCGGCGGCAATATCGCAACCGCCAAAGCCGCTTTGGATTTGGTCGCAGCAGGAGCAGACGCCGTCAAAGTCGGTATCGGACCGGGTTCGATTTGTACCACCCGTATCGTTGCGGGCGTAGGCGTGCCGCAACTGACTGCCATTCACAACGTTGCCGAAGCCCTCAAAGGCACCGGCGTTCCACTGATTGCCGACGGCGGCATCCGCTTCTCCGGCGACATCGCCAAAGCCTTGGCAGCGGGCGCATACAGCGTCATGCTCGGCGGCATGTTTGCCGGTACGGAAGAAGCACCGGGCGAAATCGAACTCTACCAAGGCCGCTCGTACAAATCTTACCGCGGCATGGGTTCTCTGGGTGCAATGAGCCAAGGCTCCGCCGACCGCTACTTCCAAGATAAAACCGACAGCACCGACAAATATGTCCCCGAAGGTATCGAAGGCCGCGTTCCCTACAAAGGCCCGATTGTGAACATTATTCACCAACTGACCGGCGGCCTGCGTTCCAGCATGGGCTATTTGGGCTGCGCCAATATCGCAGAAATGCACGAAAAAGCGGAATTTGTAGAAATTACCTCCGCCGGTATGAGCGAATCCCACGTTCACGATGTTCAAATTACCAAAGAAGCACCGAACTATCACCGCTAAGGTAAAGTGAAAAAAGGTCGTCTGAAAGTTTCAGACGACCTTTTTTATTGTCTGAATAATGCCCTAAAAATCAGATTGCTTCACCGTTCTGCTTAGCCTCCAGAAGCTCCCAGCGTTCCAATTTTTCCAAGAGCAGTGTTTCGATTTCTTCGGCACGGTTTTGCAATGCGCCGGCTTTTTCGTAATCTTTGAAAATTTCAGGATCGGAAAGTTGCGCGTTGATTTCCGCCTGTTCGGTTTCCAAGGCGGCGATTTCGTCGGGCAGGGCGTCGAGTTCGCGTTGTTCTTTGTAGGAAAGTTTGACCGTGCGGTTGGCTTTGGGTTTGGCTTTTTCCGGTTCTGCGGTTATTTTCGGCGCAGCGGTCGTCTGAATTTTCTCTTCGCGTGATTTTGCGTCGATATAGTCCTGATAGCCGCCGATGTATTCTTTCAGACGGCCTTGTCCTTCGAAAACAATGCTTTGGGTAATTACGTTATCAAGGAACATACGGTCGTGCGAGACGAGGAATACCGTGCCCTGGTAATCGCGCAGCAGGTCTTCGAGCAGCTCTTGGGTGTCGATGTCCAAGTCGTTGGTCGGTTCGTCCAAGACCAGGATATTGGCGGGGCGGGTAAAAAGTTTTGCCAGCAGGAGGCGGTTACGTTCGCCGCCGGAGAGCGATGAGACGGGGCTTTGCGCGCGGGCAGGGTGAAACAGAAAATCTTCCAGATAGCTCATGACGTGTTTTTTCTTGCCGCCGATTTCGACGTAATCGTTGCCTTGTCCGAGCGTGTAAAACACGGTGTCGTTTTCGTTCAACGCGCTGCGGAACTGGTCAAAATAGGCGACTTCCTGCTTGCTGCCGATGCGGATTCTGCCGTAGGTCGGCTGCAATTCGCCCAGAATCAGCTTGAGGAAGGTGGTTTTGCCGATACCGTTTGGGCCGATTAAGCCGATTTTGTCACCGCGCTGCAAGATGGCGGAAAATTTGTCCATGATGACTTTGTCGCCATAGGCAAACGAGGCGTGTTCCAGCTCGGCGATGATTTTGCCGCTTTTCTCTCCGCTGTCGAGCTTGAAATTGACCTGTCCTTGCACGTTGCGGCGTTCGGCACGTTGGCGGCGCAGTTCTTCCAAACGGCGCACGCGTCCTTCGTTGCGGGTACGGCGTGCTTCGATACCTTTGCGTATCCACGCTTCTTCCTGCGCATGGAATTTGTCGAAGAGGCGGTTGTGTTCCGCTTCTACTGCCAACTCTTGCGCTTTTTTCTCGCTGTATTTGGAGAACGAGCCGGGATAGGAGCGCAGAATGCCGCGGTCGAGTTCGACGATGCGCGTAGCAATATTGTCCAGAAAACGGCGATCGTGGGTAATCACGACCAGGCTGCCTTCAAACGCTTTCAGCAGGTTTTCCAGCCAGATAATCGCGTCTATGTCCAAATGGTTGGTCGGCTCGTCCAGCAGCAATACGTCGGGCTTCTGCACCCAAGCCTGCGCCAGGGCGACGCGTTTTTTCTGCCCGCCGGAGAGGTTGCCGATTTTTTCGTTTTCCGGCAAGCCGAGTTCGCTCAAAGTCTGCTTCACCGCCGCATCCAGCTTCCAGCCGTCCTTCGCTTCGATTTCAAGCTGCAATTCATTGAGTTCTTTTAATAAAACGTCGTCTGAATTGTGTTCCAAATCATGGCTGACGCGGTGGTAACGGCGCAGCAAATCGCGGATTTCGCCCAAGCCTTCGGCGACGGTGTCGAATACGGTGGCTTCCTTGTCGAAAAACGATTCCTGCGGCACATAAACGATTTTGAGGTTGTTTTGAACGATAATCTGCCCGTCGTCGAGCTTCTGCACGCCGGCGAGGATTTTCAGAAACGAAGACTTACCCGCGCCGTTGCGACCGATTAGGCCGATTTTTTCACCGCTGTCGAGTTGGAAGGAAGTTTTGTCGAGCAAGGCGACATGGCCGACGGTAAAGGAAGCGTTTTCTACGGATAAGATGTTCATAAGGCAGATTGAGAAAGATGAAAGGGTATGGATTTTAAACGATTTTGAAGGTTTCTTTGAAATCAGGCAAAAAGGTCGTCTGAAAAACGAAAATCCGTTTTCAGACGACCTTTTTTATATCAGGCTTCGGGTAATTCCATGTCTAAAACGGTTTGCTCCTGCTTGGCGCGGAAATCGGCAAGTTTTTGCGCCAGCTCGGGATCTTCGTTGGCAAGCAGCGAGATGGCGAACAGGGCGGCGTTGGCGGCGCCTGCTTCTCCGATGGCGAAGGTGGCGACGGGAACGCCTTTGGGCATTTGCACAATGGAGAGCAGGGAGTCTTCGCCTCGCAGGTATTTGCTGGGTACGGGAACGCCCAATACAGGGACGGTGGTTTTGGCGGCAACCATGCCGGGCAGGTGTGCTGCGCCACCCGCACCGGCGATGATGGCTTTGATGCCGCGTTCGCGGGCGGTTTCAGCGTATTCGAACATTAAATCAGGGGTGCGGTGTGCGGACACGACGCGGGCTTCGTATTCGACGCCGAACTCTTTGAGAAACTGCGCTGCCTGCTGCATGACGGGCCAGTCGCTGTTGCTGCCCATGATGATGCCGATTTTGGCCATATTTGCTCCTATTGTATAAAACATTATTCAATGAATGATTTCAGACGACCTTCGAATAGGGGGGAGATCGTCTGAAAAGTTATCGTTGCTTGATACTGATAGCGGCGCGTTTGGCAGCTTCGCTATCGGGATAGCTCTGTATCAGCTTGCGCCATGTGTTGCGGGCGATGTCTTTCTGTTGCAGTTTGTATTGGCATTGTCCGATGCTGAAGAGCGCGTCGGGGGCTTGCGGGCTGCTGCGGAAGCGGTTGGCGTAGCGTCCGCCGATTTCGATGACGGATTCGCAGTGGCCCATGCGCTGTTGGCTTTGCAGCAACAGATACATATTGCGGCGCGCAATATCGCTGCCGTTACCGCCGTCGGCTTCCTTCAGAATGGCTGCCGCCGCCCGGTAATTCTCGCTGCGGTAGTATTTGGATGCACGCTCGTAAAGACGGGTTTCGTTTAGGGTAAGCGAATCTGTTTCGGTCGGCGCGATACCGCCGTTCTCCAGATAATGTTTTTTGAGCTTCTGGTCGTCCAAGCGTTGAGACACGGTTTTCTTAGCAGGACGGGAGTGGATTTTGTTTTGCTGCTCGATTTGCTGCAAACGAAGGTTTACTGCCTCCATTTCCCGCTCAATGCGTGCAACCTGTACGCCCAAATGGTCGATTTGTGTCTGTTCGTCGAGCTTGGGATAGGGGATGGATACTTTCTGCGGGCTATCGGGAATATCCGGCAGCGAAAAAGTGTCGTCTGAAGACGGGGATGAAACGGAAGTACAGGCGGCGGTAAAGGCAATGGGGAGCAGTCGGATAAGCAGGTTTGTTTTCATCGGTTTATTTTTTCAATAGAAGGGTCAATCCGTCGCCGACGGGTAGGGTAATGGGAACGATACGTTCATCTTCGGGCAAGCTGCGGTTGAATGTTTGCAGTATTTTCAAGCTGGGCGGGGAGTGTTCGTCGCCCTCATGCAAGACCCGGCCGTTCAGCAAAACATTGTCGATGGCGATAATGCCTCCCTTACGTACAAGCTTCAGGCAACGTTCGAAATATTGCGGGGTAGGGGGCTTATCCGCATCTATCAGGGCCAGGTCGTAACTTTCCGCTTCGCCTTGCGCTATCAGGTCGTCCAAAGTCAAAAGGGCAGGTTGCAGGTACAGCGAAATTTTGTGTTCCACCCCTGCCGCCCGCCAAGTTTCGCGCGCTATGTCGGTAAATGTTACGTTGATGTCGCAGGCGGTAACTTTGCCATGCTCGGGCAATGCAAGCGCGACGGCGGTGCTGCTGTATCCTGTAAACACGCCGATTTCCAAATATTTTTCGACACGGATAAGCTGCGCCAACCAAGAAAGTAGGGCGGCTTGTTCGCGGGCAATGGCCATATTGCCTAATCGGTGTGAAAGCGTGCGCTCGCGCAATGCGGCAAGGACGGGATGCTCCGCTTGTCCGATGGTATTGAGGTAGTCCTGTAGTCCGGCAGGTGTGTTGGATGTGCGGACGGTCATTTCGGCACGATCAGTCTTGATAGTATGTGTAGGGTTTTTTGGCGACTTTGGCAGCCTCAAACTCTGCCTGCTCTTGCGGATTTAATTCGACATCCCAAAGCAGGTGGCGGTTTTCTAGGCGTTGCGTTTCCAGTTGCGGATTGTCTTCGATAAGTTTGTCGAGAAACTGGGTGGCTTCGGATTTGTAGTGGTACATTTTGTACGCTCCGTGGGGATAGGGTCGTAAAAGACGGGTTTTGTTATGCGGTGATATTATAGCGGATAATCCTAATGCAAAGGTCGTCTGAAAACGCATTTTGTGTTTTCAGACGACGGCGGATTCGCATTTGAAGTGCAACTTTCCCTAACAGAAAAAGGCCAGTATGCGGTAGCATACG
>NZ_CEXQBZ010000055.1:0-9136 GCF_982712965.1 Neisseria flava
TTTTATTCTTGAATCTGTTCAAACCACTGATACACTAGTGTTGCACTTGAAATCCGAATCCAAGGTCGTCTGAAAACCATGTTTCAGGTTTTCAGACGACCTTTGTTCACATAAACCTGTTAGATGTTTGACGGCGGTTGGAGCGGAAGGATTTGAGATGCTGCAAATCGTAGCGTGGGATATGCCCGCGAAATACAAAATCTTGCCGAGACTATTCCGCCTTATGTGCTCCGTGGGCAAAGCCCACGCTACGGCTGCTAAAAATAAGTGAAGCAGTCATAAGCGGGGACTACATAAAAACGAAGGTCGTCTGAAAACCCGAAATGCGGTTTTCAGACGGCCTTTTCCTTACGCCTTATTGTGTTTCGCGAACCTTATTCGCCGTAATAGGCTTTGGTCAGGATTTCTTCCATGTCGGCAACCAATGCCAGACGCGGGTTGGCGGGGGTGCATTGGTCTTCGAAGGACAGCATTGCCAGTTCTTTGCGGCCGTCGATGAAGGTTTTTTCGTCGATGCCCTGCTCTTTGAACGACATTTTGATGCCGACGTTGACCGCCAGTTCATGACAGGCGCGGGCGAAGGATTCTACGCCTTCGGCAGGGGTGGCGCACGGTAAGCCTAAGGTACGGGCGATTTCCTGATATTTCAGGTCGGCTTTGTAGTAGTTGTACTTCGGCCAGGTAGCGGTTTTCTGCGGGCGCGTGCCGTTGTAGCGGATGACGTGCGGCAGCAGGATAGCGTTGGCGCGGCCGTGCGGAACGTGGTATTTGCCGCCGATTTTGTGCGCCATCGAGTGATTGATGCCGAGGAATGCGTTGGAAAACGCCATGCCTGCGATGGTGGAAGCGTTGTGCATGTGTTCGCGCGCTTCGGGGTCGGACGCGCCGTGTTTGTAGGAGCGTTCGAGGTATTGGAACACGAGCTTGATGGCTTGCAGGGCGAGACCGTCGGTAAAGTCGTTGGCAAGCACGGAAACGTATGCTTCTACGGCGTGGGTCAGTACGTCCAGACCGGTGTCGGCGGTTACGCCGGCGGGGACGGTCATGGTAAACGCGGGATCGACGATGGCGATGGTCGGGGTCAGCGAGTAGTCGGCGATGGGGTATTTTTTGTCACCGTCGCTGATGACGGTAAACGGCGTGACTTCGGAGCCGGTGCCCGATGTGGTGGGGATACCGATGAATTTGGCTTTGCGACCCAATTCGGGGAAGCGGAAGGCGCGTTTGCGGATGTCCATGAATTTTTGGACGAGGTCTTCAAAATCAACTTGGGGCTGTTCGTAGAAGAGCCACATGGCTTTTGCCGCGTCCATCGGCGAGCCGCCGCCTAGTGCGATGATGGTGTCAGGCTGGAAGCTGCGCATCAGATCCGTGCCTTTATAGACGGTTTGCACGCTCGGATCGGCTTCGACATCGGTGAAAAGCTGGATGGTTACTTTGTTTTTGCGTTGGTGGAGCTGGTGGGTCACTTTATCGACGAAGCCCAAATCGACCATCGAACGGTCGGTCACAATCATGACTTTTTCGCAGTCTTTCATGTCTTGCAGGTATTGGATGGAATCGCGCTCAAAATAGATTTTGGCGGGTACTTTGAACCATTGCATGTTGTTTCTCCGACGGCCTACTTTTTTGATGTTTAACAGGTTGACTGCGCTGACGTTGCCGCCGACGGAGTTTTTGCCGTAAGAGCCGCAGCCCAAGGTCAGGGACGGCAGGAAGGCGTTGTAAACGTCACCGATGCCGCCGAAGGTGGAGGGCGAGTTCCAAATCACGCGTAAGGCTTTGACGCGGGTGCCGAAGGTTTTTGCCAATTCTTGATCAGCGGTATGGATGGCGGCGGAGTGTCCCAAGCCGTCGAAGGCGACCATTTGTTCGGCAAACTGCAAACCTTGTTCGGTGGAATCCGCTTTGAGCATCGCCAGTACGGGCGAGAGTTTTTCACGGGTCAGCGGCTCGTTGGGGCCGACTTCGCGGCATTCGGCGATGATGATGTTGGTTTTTTCGGGGACTTTAAACCCTGCCTGTTCGGCAATCCACGCCGCCGGTTTGCCCACAACGGCGGCATTGAGTTTCGCGCCGCCGCAGTTGGCGCAGTTTGCCGTAACGCCGAAGATGAAGTCTTCGAGCATGGCTTTTTCTTTTTTGTTGGCAAAGTACACGCCGTAGGATTTGAACTCTTCGACCAGCTCTTTATAAATCTCTTTGTCGGCGATGACGGCTTGTTCGCTGGCGCAAATCATGCCGTTGTCGAACGCTTTGGACATCACGATGTCGTGTGCCGCCTGTTGGATGTTTGCCGTTTTTTCGACATAGGCAGGCACGTTGCCCGCCCCGACGCCGAGTGCGGGTTTGCCGCAGGAATAAGCCGCTTCCACCATCGCATTGCCGCCGGTCGCCAAAATCGTCGCCACGCCCGGATGTTTCATCAGCGCGGAAGTGCCTTCCATAGATGGTTTTTCAATCCACTGGATACAGTTTTCCGGCGCGCCGGCGGCAATCGCGGCATCACGCACGATTTGGGCGGCGTGGGCGGAACACTGTTGGGCGGACGGGTGGAACGAGAAAATAATCGGATTGCGGGTTTTCAGCGCAATCAGGGATTTGAAAATGGTGGTGGAAGTCGGATTGGTGGTCGGCACGATACCGCAGACGACCCCGACCGGATCGGCGATTTCGGTAATGCCGGTTACATCGTCTTCGCTGATGACGCCCACGGTTTTCAAATCGCGCAGGCGGCGCACGACGTTTTCGCAGGCAAACAGGTTTTTGGTCGCCTTGTCTTCAAATACACCACGCCCCGTTTCTTCGACCGCGTGCATGGCGAGTACACCATGTTTGTCAAGCGCAGCAATAGAGGCTTTGGCAACGATATAATCAATCTGCTCCTGATTCAGCTTGCGAAACTCGTCCAACGAGCGCAAACCCTTTTCAACCAAACTGTTGACCTCGGCTACGGCGGGGCTGACGACATTGTCGGCTGATGCGTTCATGGTGTATCTCCTTGATATAAGGTGGCAATAAAGTCGATAAATTTTCACTACGATTACTATAAGTAATTTTGTTACATTTCTCTTTGACTTACATCACAAACCATGCACGCTGTTTTCAGACGACCTTTTTTAGGATTTTTCGTTTTTTAATAC
The DNA here is from genome assembly GCF_982712965.1 of Neisseria flava. Lineage (NCBI taxonomy): Bacteria > Pseudomonadati > Pseudomonadota > Betaproteobacteria > Neisseriales > Neisseriaceae > Neisseria > Neisseria flava. Next base: position 3,144 of record NZ_CEXQBZ010000055.1, read on the forward strand.
ATTGAAATAAAATCATTTTAACGAGTTTGCTAAAGGAGGCTGCCGAGTTCTCCCCTTCGCCATATTGCTATTGTTTTACCTGCTGCAATTCATATGGAAACGAAATTCGTCGGATTTTGTATCAAAATTACAAATGAATCAGACAAAGCTAAATAAAGAAAAAAGGAAAAAGGTCGTCTGAAACCTTGAAGTCAAAGTTTCAGACGACCTTTTAATGATTGGAAGAAAAATCCGTCTAGTCAATCGAATAACCGCGCAGGTATTGCGTGCGTTCGCGCGTCATGCGGGTGTCGCATTGGAGCTTGAGGTATTCGGCATGAGCAGGGCTGTCAGCCTGGGTAGCAGCCTGTTGGCAGTTTTGGATCTTGTTCTGAATCCAGGCACGCTGTTCGGTGAGCAGTTCCTTTTGAACAGTATGTTCCATTCCGTCCCATATTCTTTGAATTTCGGAATCTGCATTGCGGTTTTGGCTGCGTGCATTGTCCAAATCGCTTTGCGAGAACGACGGCTCTTCGCGTTTCGCTTCTGCATCAGGACGCAAGATTTCGGTTTCCAATCCTGCTGCCTGCGGCACGCCCGATGCTTGGCTGGCGGCATTGTTTTCCAGAATATCTTCCGGAGAAACGACAGGCGGCTCATCGTATTTGCCTTTCAACAACTTCATAGCATCTTCTTTGCTGACTGCCTTGCCGTCAATCATCACAATACTTTTGACACCGTAGGGCAGTAGCAGCGAGGACAGCGTGCGCGCCGTCATGGAGACAGTGTTGTCTTCCAAAACGGCGTTGCCGTCTTTATCAGGCGTATAACGTACGGAAGTCGAAAGTGTATTGTCGGCAAATTTCAAATTGCTGCCTGTCAGCTTTTGTTCCAGTATTTCGGCTAAAGTCGTTTCACTGTAAATCAAAGGGCTATTGTCTTCCGCTGCATTAAGGACATCGGCAGGAACGCGGATGCTTAAATCTGCACCGCACATGGTTTTGTTGTCTTCATCAATTTGTTGGGCATTGTTTAAGCCGATTTCCAGTTCGGAACCGGCAGCAATGACTTTGTCCGCATCGACAAATTGGCGGCTGTCGTTGCGGGCGAATGCGCGCGCTTCTTGGCGGATAATGTTTTGGATTTGTGTTTTGATGCTTTGGATGGCGGCGGGATGATTGCATTCCAAAGCCTGCTTGGGCTCATCCTTGCCGCACGCGGCCAATATCAGGACGAGCGGCAAAGCCAGCAGTTTTTTGTTCATAAATATCTCCTTGATGCGGTTGCAGACCAAACCGGCCTGCCGTTCAGACGGCCATCATAACAAAAGCACTTGCAGCAAGTAAATGTTGCAAGTGCTTTTTCAACGAACCGTTATAAACGCTTACCTATTTGGTGATAACGTTTACGAAACCGGAGAGGATTGCCGCGTTAATCAAGTCCACGAAGAACGCGCCGACCATAGGTACAATCAAGAAGGCTTTGTGCGAAGGACCGAAAGTCTGTGTGATGGACTGCATATTGGCAACGGCGGTCGGAGTGGCGCCCAAACCGAAGCCGCAGTGTCCTGCTGCCAAAACAGTTGCATCGTAGTCGCGTCCCATAAAGACGTAGGTAACGAAGGTTGCGTACAGAATCATCACGACGGTTTGTACGGCGAGAATGATGGTTACAGGTCCTGCAAGACCGGTCAATTCCCACAATTTCAAGTTCAAAAGTGCCATTGCGAGGAAAAGCGACAGGGAGGCATTGCCGAATACGTCGATGGCGCGGTCGAACATATTGACTTTAAACGCAGAAGTCAGGATGTTACGAATAACGACACCGGCAAACAAACACCATACGAATTTCGGTAAGTCATACAGATATTCTTTATCGTAGCCGTCCACAATTTCAGCAAATGCCAAACACGCTGCAAACATGGCAAGCGTTTCGACTGCGGATTCGGCGGTAATCAGGCGTGTACGCTTCGCTTGTTCGAACACATCGTCGGTATGCTCATCGGCATTTTCTTTGCGTGCGCTTGGTTCAATGGGTTTGCGTCCCAGTTTGTTAATCAGACGACGCGCAACCGGACCACCAATCAAACCGCCGAATACCAAGCCGAATGTTGCCGAAGCCATACCTAACCCAGTGGCACCGACCAAGCCGAATTTGTTTTCAAAGTCTGGCCCCCATGCACCTGCCGTACCGTGTCCGCCGGTCAGCGTAATCGAGCCGGTAATCAGGCCGATAAGCGGATCCAATCCCAAAACCTTCGCCAAGCCGACACCAACGAAGTTTTGCACAACGATAAACGCCCCGACGACGGCAGTAAAAATCACCAAAGGCAAACCGCCCGCTTTCAGGCGGGAGAAGTCCGCGCTCAAACCGATAGAGGTGAAGAAAATCAGCATGAATGCATCTTGCAGCGGTTTTTCAAATTTGAAGCTCACGCCGTAGGCTTGATGCAGTGCAAACAGAACAATCGCAGCAATCAAACCGCCTGCCACAGGCTCGGGAATGTTGAAATCGCGCAGGAATTTGACTTTGTTTACCAAAACCTTACCAATCAACAAAACCAATGTAGCGGCAATCAACGTGTAGTAACTGTTAAATTCCCATTCCATAATTGTTTTACCTCTCAAAATCTCAAAAATGTTTTTCTTAAATCCGCCGTGCGGAATCAAACTGTTGGATATTAGGGGATGGGTTAAAGATTGTCAAAGACTAGTTAGGATTTCGGGCATTTTTATACGGAATATTCAGCAAATAAATGAAATATTTTTTTCAATCATGGCATTACTTTTGACTACTTATTGATTGATTGTGAATGGTTTATAGGTGTCAACTAAACATTGTTGACAATATATAAATCAGTTTCTAGAAAAAACGTCGTTATCAAAAACAGCACTTTCTTAGTTTTCAGACGACCTTTGACACACATCTGTCCATTATTGCCAGAATCACATGGAAAAGTTAATATCCGTTAAATTAAGGCAACCGCCGTCATACATAACAACTTACAAAGGAGCAAACTATGAACTTTCTGACTGCCGTCAGCCGGCAAATGACCCGATTCACCGCCCTGATTATCGTCCTTGCCTCTATCGTCGCCTTTATCGAACCCGCTACCTTTTCATGGGTGAAAGGCGACACTCAAGTCGTCGTACTCGGCATCATCATGCTCGGTATGGGCATGACTTTGGGCAAAGAAGACTATCAAATTTTGGCTAAACGTCCGCTCGATATTTTCATCGGTGCAGTCGCCCAATACACCATCATGCCGCTGCTTGCCATCGGTATTGCCAAAGCCTTCAACCTCTCGCCCGGATTGACGCTGGGTTTGGTTTTGGTCGGTACTTGCCCTGGCGGTGTCTCATCCAACATCATGAGTTTCCTTGCCAAAGGCGATGTTGCCTTTTCAGTCGGGATGACCACCGTCTCCACAGTCCTCGCCCCCGTTATGACGCCGCTGTGGATGACTTACCTTGTCGGACAAACCGTCGAAATGGACGGCTGGGGCATGTTCAAGTTTATGTTGCTCGTTACCCTGTTACCCGTCGTTATCGGTTCTGTCGCCAATATTTTGCTGCACAAAAAACACTGGTTTGAAGATGTACGCGCCATTATGCCTGCCGTTGCCGTGGTCGCCTTTGCCTGCATTGTCGGCGGCGTGGCAGCCGTCCACGGCCACCGCTTCGCCGAATCAGCCCTCGTTATGGTCCTCGCCATCGCTGCCCACAATATCGGCGGCTACATCCTCGGCTATTACAGCGGCGCACTGGTTGGTATGAACACAGCCAAAAAACGTACCCTCGCCATCGAAGTCGGCGTACAAAACGCCGGTCTCGCCACCGGCTTGAGTGCCAAATTCTTCCCGGGTAACGCCGAATCTGCCGTCGCCACCGCCGTCGCCTGTGTCTGGCACTCCGTATCGGGAACCGTCTTGGGCAATTTGTTCGCTTGGTGGGATAAGCGTGAGCAATAAGCTGCGGTGGTCGGTTCAACCTTCGGTAAATAATCAAAAGGTCGTCTGAAAAACATTTTTCAGACGACCTTTTATCATGATTCGGACAAACAACTTTAGACTGGACGGCAGGCAATCATATAATTCACTTCCGTCGAGTCGCATAAAGAATAGCGGCGGGTCAAAAGATTGTAGGTCATGCCTTTAGTGTCAATCACATCCAACCCTGCCTGTCTACACATCCGCGCCAGCTCGGCGGGCGTGATGAATTTTTGCCAATCGTGCGTCCCTTTGGGAACAAAGTTCAACACATATTCCGCGCCGACAATCAGATGAAGATAAGATTTAGGGTTGCGGTTGATGGTGGAGAAAAACACCATACCGTCAGGCTTCACCAGCTCCGAACAGGCTTTGACGATGGCGGCGGGATCGGGAACGTGTTCCATCATTTCCATGCAGGTTACAACATCGAAACTGTGCGGCTGTTCGGCGGCAAGGTCTTCGACGCGGATGCAGCGGTAATCGATATTGTCCACTCCTTCGGCAGCGGCATGGGCTTGGGCGGTTTGCAACGATTTTTCCGCCATATCAATGCCGGTAACGTGCGCCGCCCCGCGTTTTGCCATGCTTTCCGACAAAATCCCACCGCCGCAGCCGACATCCAAAACACGCTTGCCCGCCAACTGAGCGAATGAATTGATATAGCCCAAGCGTAGCGGATTGATGTCGTGCAGAGGTTTGAACTCGCCGTTTTTATCCCACCATTTATCCGCAATTTGGCTGAATTTAGCGATTTCGTCCGCATCGACGTTGTGTTGTCCGGCTGCTTCCATCATGATTTTCCTGATTTGGATTTCGGGTTGAAGAGGGTTTTGATTTTATAGCAAAGCAGGAGGATGGAACAGAGACAAACCGCCGCCAGCCGCCAAAAGGTCGTCTGAAAATGCCGCTTACCCTTTTCAGACGACCTTTGACTTGTTTTTACCCCTTCCGCCTTGTTTGCCGCGACCTTTCCCATTAATTTATATAAACTTGCCCACACATTTCCGAAGCAGCAAACACCCCGTTTCCCATTCAAAAGAAAACCCAATGAAACCATTTATCCGCGCCGCATCCCTACTTTTCCTTGCCGCCGCTTCCGCGCTTGCCTCCGGCAAAGACTTTATCATTTACGACCGCATGGACTACGTCGGCAAACCCGACCTAACCGCCGACAAACTGTCCAAAGTATTCCTGATTTACGAATCCGAGCTGATCATGCCCGACCCTGCCGGCAAACGCAAACACGGCGTATTGAACGAAAAGCGCATCCGCGAATTGGCGCGCCAATCCTATCGCGAAGGCTACCGCACCATTTCCACCGACATCGAAACCTGGTTTGCCGAAAAAGACGGACAAATCCTCACTCCTCAGGAACTTAAAACCAACTTTGCCCGCATGTACCAGATTTTCAAAGAAGAAAATCCCCGCGCCTACATCAGCAACTACGGCTTGCCCGACGAACACCTGCACGCCATCCGCTACTACCAAACTCAGGCGGACAACGAAGCAGTATTGGCAAAATGGCGGCAATTCAGCAAGCGCCGTCAGATGAGCGCAGCCATCAGCGACTACGCCAATCCCGTGTTCTACATCACCACGCCCGATTTGGCGCAATGGGAAAAAGACGTCCAAACCACCATCACCGAGATTAGAAAACGTTATCCCGACAAAAAAATCATCGGCTATCTCTGGCCGCAATATTATTCCGCCACTGGTAGTCCTTATTTCAAACAATTTATTAATGCCGAACGTTGGAAAAAAATGCTGGAAATCAGTAAAAAATATACTGATGGTGTGATCATCTGGTATGACAAACGTGATGGACACAATAAAATTGTCCCATGGACTGATCCTCGCATCCAAGCAATTCTCAAAGCGACCAAATCATTTATCGCTGACCATCCGAAAGACATTCAGGTAGAGAAACTCCAGCCTCCTAAAAATCGTTATAGTCAATTAAAATCAAAATAGGACAGTAACGCATCGTCAAATCGGGCGTAATCAGACAAAACGGTTCGCAGAT
>NZ_CEXQBZ010000056.1:0-8781 GCF_982712965.1 Neisseria flava
AATTAGTGGCAGAAACAGCCGAAAACCTGTGTTTGGGTTTCGGCTGTCGGGGAAAGGGCTTTTTTGCAAAGGTCTCAGGTCGTCTGAAATCTTGATTGGTTCGTGGGCGAAGCCCACGCTACAAAGTTTGTTGACAACACAAGTGCGTAGTGCAGACTCTGTCCACGAAAACGATTAACACAAAAAGGTCGTCTGAAAACTGAAAAATCAGGTTTTCAGACGACCTTTTTGTTTGAACTGCCTATCGGTTCTGGCTGGCTCGGTAGAAGGCGATGAGGCCGTTGGTGGAGCTGTCGTGCTGCGGGTTGCTGCGTTCGAGTTCGGGTTCGATGGTTTTGGCGAGTTCTTTGCCGTATTCGACGCCCCATTGGTCGAAGGGGTTGATGCCCCAAATCGCGCCTTGGACGAAGGTGCGGTGTTCGTATGCCGCCATGAGCATGCCGAGGCGGCGGGGGTCGGTGGTGCTGAGGAGGAGGCTGTTGCTCGGGCGGTTGCCGGGGAATTCTTTTTGCGGGGCGAGGCGTTCGCGTTCGGATTCGGGTAAGTCGGCAAGTTCGGCGCGGGCTTCTTCTAGGGTTTTGCCTTTCATCAGGGCTTCGGCTTGGGCGAATGCGTTGGCGACGGTGAAGCGGTGTTGGCGGTTGATGCCGTAGGCGGTGGTCATGGGGACGATGAAGTCGCAGGGGATGAGCCGTGTGCCTTGGTGGAGGAGTTGGAAATAGGCGTGTTGGCAGTTGACGCCTTCTTCGCCGAAGACGATGCCGCCTGTGGTATGGGGAACGGGTTGTCCGTCGGCGGTGCGGTTTTTGCCGAGGCTTTCCATGTCTAGCTGGTTGAGCCACGAGGGGAGGTGGCGCAGGTTGTGGCTGTATGGGACGGCGGTTTGTCCGTCGGCGTGCTGGAAGTTGTTGTACCAGATGCTGATGAGCGCCATGAGGACGGGGATGTTGCGGCGGTAGGGGGTTTGGAAGAAGTGGGTGTCCATGGCGTGCGCGCCGGCGAGGAGTTCGCGGAAGCGGTCTGTGCCGACGGCGACCATGACGGGCAGGCCGATGGTCGACCAGACGGAATAGCGTCCGCCGACCCAGTCGAACATGGCGAAGACGTTGTCGGGGGCGATGCCGAAGTTTCGGGCGGCGGCAACGTCGGAGGAGATGGCGCAGAAGTGGCGGTAGATACCGGATTCGGGCAGCCCTGCGTCCCGATACCATGCGCGGGCGGCATAGGCGTTGAGCAGGGTTTCGGGCGTGCGGAAGGATTTGCTGGCGATGCTGAATACGGTGGTTTCGGGCTTGAGGTGGGCGAGTGTGCGGCTGATGTCGGCGTCGTCTGAATTGCTGACGAAGTGGACGCGGATGTTTTGGCGGTAGGCTTTGAGGGCTTCTACGCACATTCTGGGGCCGAGGTCGGAGCCGCCTATGCCGATGTGGACGAAGTCGGTGATGGGTTTGTCGGTGATGCCTCTGTGGCTGCCGTTGTTGAGTGCTTCGGCGTAGGCGAGGGCGCGGTCGAGTTCGTGGTGGAGTTTGGGGAGGATGTTTTCGCCGTCAACGTAAACGGGCGCGGCATCGGCAGGCAGGCGCAGAGCGGTATGGAGAACGGCGCGGTGTTCGCTGAGGTTGATTTTTTCGCCGTTTTGCATGGCGTGCATTTGTCCGGCAAGGGGCGAGGCTTCGGCAAGGCGGCACAAAAGTTGCAAAGTGTCTTCGCCGAGGCGGTTTTTGCTGTAATCGAAGAGGAGGCCGTCGAGGGTTTCGTGCATATTGCCGAAGCGGTCGGGTTCGGCGGCGAAGCGGTCGCGCAGGTGGAGGTGTTGTGTGTCGAGCCAGTGTTGTTCAAGGGCTTGCCATGCTTCGGTAAATGCGGTCATCGGGTTTCCTTCGGAATTGGGTTCGCCCCGCTCATTCGGGGGATGTGATTCAGTTATAGATTGTCGTTGTAGTGATTGGTTCGATAGGGTGAATATTTATGTAGTCGTATGTAGTCGTATGTAGTTTAACAAAGGGGCGCGGGTTTGGCGAATGCGGGGAGCCAGCTTGGTTAAGAATTGTATGCAATATGCAATTTATATGATTGATTTTTATCAAAGTTCTGTAAATTTTTCGGTATGACACCGATGTCAGGTGTGATATGCTTCGTAATCAAATGAAACAGGGATGAGGCGGGAGTCGTAAGATGGTTACAATTTATGATGTTGCTGCTTATGCGGGCGTCTCACCCAAAACGGTCAGCCGCGTCATTAACGGCGATGCGCCGGTCAGCGATAAAACCCGTGCAAAAGTCGAAACTGCGATTGCGGCTTTGGGTTATATCCCGTCTTCGGCGGCGCGGGTGATGCGGTCGAACCGCTCGGACTTGGTCGGACTGATTACCGGCGCCATCTCGCGCACGGGCGAATACGGCGGGGTACACGGTCTGCCGGATATGTTTTTAATCAAAGGCATCCAGCAGAAAATCCGCGAAGCGGGCAAAACGCTGATGATTGCGGATACGGACAACCGCTACGAGCAAATCGACCCTCTGGTCAGGACGTTTATGGAACACCGCGCGGCAGGCATTTTGTATGTAACCGAATCGCACCGCGAAATCGTCCTGCCCGAAATGCCCAACCGCTGCCCGATGGTTTTGGTCAACTGTTTCGACGCGGCGGGTACGCCGTCGGTTTTGCCGGACGACGAGCGCGGGCAATACGATTTGGTACGCAACATCATCCGTCACGGACACCGCCGTATCGCCTACATCACCTTGCAGGCAGGCGCAGAAGCGACGCGGCTGCGTTTGACGGGCTACCGCCGCGCTTTGGACGAATCGGACATGGTGTTTGATCCTGACTTGGTGCAAACCGGCATCACCGACTTTGCCAACGACAGCGAACCTTTGATTGCGGCAGTATTGAAATTATTGTCGCTTGCCGACCCGCCGACGGTCATTTGCTGCGGCAACGACGAAATGGCGGTCCGCGTTTACGGCATTTTGAGGACGCGCGGCGTGCGCGTTCCGGAGCAGGTATCGGTGGCAGGTTACGACAACCACAGCGCAATTGCCGAAACCCTGTTCCCGCCGTTGACCAGCACCGAGCTGCCCTATATGCGCATGGGCGCGCTGGCGGCGGAAATCCTGTTCGACATTATCGAGACCAAAGAAACCGTCCGTCCGCCCGTTCGGGTTGTCGGAGAAACAATTTGGCGGCAGTCGGTTACGGCATTGAAGTAAAACATTCTTTCAGACGACGTCTGCTTCATGAGGCAGACACAATACGACAATAAAAGGTCGTCTGAAAACACAAACAACGCATCACTCTACCTATTTGCAACGTATCAATACGATACGCCAAAGAATAAAGAAAGCGGCCCAACCGCTTCAACTATGCAGTGTTTCCCGCAGTTTGTTGTTCCATGTTTTCTTCTTACAAAGTCCAGGAGTCGCTTCAAAATGAAGATTTCCCCACAAGTATCGATGACGCTTCGCCAGATTATGCTGATGAACTTCGGCTTCTTCGGCATCCAATACAGCTTCGGTTTGCAGCAAACCGCCATCAACCCGATTTTCAGTTTCTTACATGCCGACCCCGGCCAACTACCTATTCTGAATATGGCAGGTCCGATTACCGGCTTGCTCGTTCAGCCCCTTATCGGTGCCATGAGCGACCGCACCTGGATTCCCGGCTTGGGACGCCGCCGCCCGTATTTCTTAATCGGAGCCATCGGTTGCAGCCTCTGCCTCTTCATCTATCCGCACGTTACCGCATTGTGGGTTGCCGTATTGCTGCTGTGGCTCTTGGATATCAGCAACAACACCGCCATGGAACCCTTCCGCGCCTTCATCGCCGATACCGTCCCCGAACACCAACAATCCACCGGCTTTTTGATGCAGTCCGTGTTTACCGGCTTGGGCATTACCCTTGCCAACGTATCGCTCTACATCTTCCAACAAATCGGCTGGCTGCAACAAACCTCTGAAGCAGGTATCCCCTACTGGGTATTCGGCTCGTTCTATATTGGCGCCGTCTGCTCCATCGGCTCTGTTTTAGTAACCGTATTGTCCACGCCCGAACACGAACCTTCTCCCGAAGAAATGGCGGCAATCAAAGCCCAACCTAGAGGCCCCGTCCACGCCGTCAAAGACATCGGCACAGCCATTAAGGAAATGCCTACCCCACTGTGGCAGCTTGCCTCCGTTTACCTCTTCCAATGGTACGCCCTCTTCATCTACTGGCAATACATCTCCCACAGTATCGTCAAATCCGTCTGGGATTCGACATCTGCCGACCAGGCTGCCTATGAACAGGCAGTGGCATGGACCGGTTTGGTCAACGGTTTTTACAATGTCGTAACCTTTGTTTCCGCCTTCGGACTGATGTGGATGGCGCGTAAATATGCCGCGAAATATGTCCACGCCTTTGCCGTTATCCTGGCATCGCTCGCCCTCCTAACCATCCCGCACATCACCAACAAATACCTGATGTTCGCCCCGATGATCGGCTTCGGTATCGGCTGGGCAAGTATGATGGGCGTACCGTTTATGATTGTCGTACACTCCATTCCGAAAGAACGCTACGGCGTGTATATGGGCATCGTCAACATGATGATTGTGATACCGATGCTGATTGAAACCGTTACCTTCGGTTGGATCTATGACACCTTCCTCGGTGCAAACCCGTCCAACGCCATGACCTTCGCCGGCGTCTTCCTCGCCATCGCCGCCGTATTGACCCTGACCATCAAAACGTCAAACAAACCTTATAGCGTAGAATCGGCAAGCTGATTCAAGCAGTTGCGACAAGGTCGTCTGAAAACCGGAATCAAGGTTTTCAGACGACCTTGTCGCATATTCACAAGAGATTGTCGGGAAAACGATAGTTTTTTTTCTACAATTTCAGACATCAAGCTTATAAAATACAACCATTCTCATTTGTACAATGAACGGAGAAATTGATGTTCCGACCCAATCTAACCGCTGCCGCCGTTGTGGCCGCTTTATCTTCCACTGTATTTGCCGCCGAAACGGTCGAACTGGATACTGTCCATGTGAAAGGACAGCGTTCGTACAACGCGATTGCCACCGAGAAAAACAGCGATTACAGCTCGTTTGCCGCCACCGTCGGCACAAAAATCCCCGCTTCTTTGCGCGAGATTCCTCAATCTGTCAGCATCATCACCAATCAGCAGGTAAAAGACCGCAACGTCGATACCTTTGACCAATTGGCACGCAAAACGCCGGGTCTGCGCGTGTTGAGCAATGACGACGGACGCTCATCGGTTTATGCGCGCGGTTACGAATACAGCGAATACAACATCGACGGTCTGCCTGCGCAGATGCAGAGTATCAACGGCACGCTGCCCAACCTGTTTGCTTTCGACCGCGTCGAAGTGATGCGCGGTCCGAGCGGCTTGTTCGACAGCAGCGGCGAGATGGGCGGCATTGTGAATTTGGTGCGCAAACGCCCGACCAAAGAGTTTCAAGGTCATGCAGCGGCGGGGTTCGGTACGCACAAACAATATAAAGCCGAAGCCGATGTTTCAGGACCTCTGAACGCCGACGGCAGCGTGCGCGCCCGTGTGATGGCGCAAACTTCGGGCGCGTCCCCCCGTCCGGCGGAGAAAAACAACCACCACGAAACCTTCTACGCGGCGGCGGATTGGGACATCAACCCCGACACGACTTTGGGCGTAGGCTATCTCTACCAACAACGCCACCTCGCGCCATATAACGGCCTGCCCGTCGGCAGCAGCGGCAATTTGCTGTCCCTGCCCAACCACACTTTCGTCGGCGCGGATTGGAACAAATTCAAAATGAACAGCCATGACGTGTTCGCTGATTTGAAACATTATTTTGACGACGGCGGCTACGGCAAAATCGGTATGCGCTATTCCGACCGCGATGCCGACTCCAACTACACCTTCGCCGCCAACAAACTTTCTGCGGACAATAAGGCAAACGTTACCGGCTTAGGCACGGAAATCAAACAAAAAGCCTTCGCGGTTGACGCAAGCTACAGCCGTCCGTTCGCCTTGGGCAACACCGCAAACGAACTCGTCGTCGGTGCGGACTACAACCGCTTGCGCAGCACCAACGAGCAAGGCCGTGCCGCCGTTGCGCGTAATGTTGCCTTGGGCGATTTCCACTCCGTTCCCTATGTCAACCTGATGCAGAACGCCCGTGCCGGCGCGCGCGGTTACAGCCATACCGTCGCTACCGAAAACCTCGACGAATTAGGCATTTACGGCAAATCCGTCTTCCATCCGGCCGACAGACTGTCGCTCATCGGTGGCTGGCGTTTGGGACACTACAAAATCGAAGCGGGCGACGGCGACGAGTTGCACAAAGCCAGCAAAACCAAGTTCACCGGCTATGCAGGCGCGGTTTACGACCTGAACGACAACAACAGCCTCTACTTGAGCATGTCCCAACTCTACACGCCGCAAACCAGCCTCGGCACCGACGGCAACCTGCTTAAAGCGCGCGAAGGCAACCAGTTTGAAGTCGGCTACAAAGGCAGCTACATGGACGACCGCCTCAACACCCGCGTCTCCCTCTACCGCCTGAAAGACAAAAACGCCGCCGCACCGCTGAACCCGAACAACCGCAACACCCGTTACGCAGCCTTGGGCAAACGCGTGATGGAAGGCGTTGAGACCGAAATCAGCGGCGCGATTACACCGAAATGGCAAATCCACGCAGGTTACAGCTATCTGCACAGCCAAATCAAAACCGCCTCCAACTCGCGCGACGACGGCATCTTCCTTCTGATGCCCAAACACAGCGCAAACCTGTGGATAACTTATGAAGTTACGCCCAAGCTGACCCTCGGCGGCGGCGTGAACGCGATGAGCAGCATCTCCTCGGCGGCAGGGCTGCGCGCAGGCGGCTACGCCACATTCGACGCCATGGCGGCATACCGCTTCACGCCCAAACTGAAGCTGCAAATCAACGCCGACAACATCTTCAACCGCCACTACTACGCCCGCGTCGGCAGCGCAAACACCTTCAACATTCCCGGCTCGGAGCGCAGCCTGATGGCAAACCTCCGCTACGACTTCTAAAAACGGGAAAAGCAAAAGGAAAACAAATCACCGCCAAAAACCAGAAGACCAACACATTACGGAAACAGACCGGACAGGCAGGGAACACTACCTGTCCGGTTTTATCATTTATGTCCCATGTTTGACATAGAGAAAACGGCAGATATAGCCCAAAGGTCGTCTGAAACATCCGACAACCCGATAACACACACAACACAACACACCCCACCAACACAACCGACAACCCCGCCATGACCTCACGCACCGCACACTGGCAAGCCGCCCGCCTGCTGCAAGCCGAAGAAACCCACATCCGCTCCAAGCACACCAGCCGCAACTACCGCATCCAAACCGCCGCTATCGGCAGCCCGCCCCCGCAAGGCTATCCCGTCCTCCATATCCTCGACGGCGACGCCTTCTTCCCCGCCGCCCTCAGCATGTCGCAATCCCTGCTCATCAACCCCATGACCCGAAGCCGCGCCGCCTGCCTCATCGTCAGCATCGGCTACCCCAACGGCGAAGTCCGCGACCTGACCCAACGCGCCCTCGACTACACACCACCATTGCCCGAAACCGCCACCGAAGCGGAACGCCGCCAATACGGACAAGCCGACCGCTTCGCCGCCTTCCTCGACCACGAACTCGCCCCCGCCCTCGCCGCCAAATACCCCGTCAACCCCAAAGAACAAGCCCTGTTCGGACACTCCTTCGGCGCATTGTTCGGACTCTATTCCCTCTTCACTGCCCCCGACCGCTTCAAACACAACCTGCTCGCCTCCCCCTCCGTCTGGTGGCACAACCGCCGCGTCCTCGACTTTCTCCCGTCCGCCCTTCCCGCCGACACCGCCGTCCGCATCAGCGTCGGCGAACACGAAGGCCGCAGCAACCGCCCCGAACAAATCGGCAGAGAAATGGTCGCCCAAGCCAAACTACTTGCAGGCACCCTCCAACACCTCGGCGCAGACGCACAATTCACCCTCTACCCCAACGCTAACCACGGCAACACCCCCTTCTACGCCCTCCCCGACCACATCGAATACCTCCGCCAAGCGTGGCAGAAGAAATAAACAGGCAGGAACGAAAAACCGTATTCCAAACAAAGAGAAATACGGCTTGAGTGGTGGCGGTTGGGGATTTTCAGACGACCTTTTTCACGAATCTATAAAGGTTTTATTCAATTAACTTGGGATAAGCGAAGTTTGTAGCGTGGGCTATGCCCACGAACCTATCGTCCAACAACCCGAAATCCAGCAACAGTCAAATTTGTATTTATTTCGTGGGTAGAACCCACGCTACGGATTGTTAGTTGTATTTGCCGTCTTACATCGTGGGCGAAGCCCACGCTACTTGTTGCTGCAACGACAACTTGTCCCTTCCCCCGTTTGGCGTGGGAAGGTTAGGATGGGGGTGGTTTTGTGGGTTTAGATAAAATCAAATTCGTTCAGCCCGTAGAGCCACCCTCTCCCCAGCCCTCTCCCGCCAGACGGGAGAGGGAGTAGGTCGCAGGTAAAAACGAGGTCGTCTGAAAACTTTGGGATTTGGGTGTTAGGGAAACCCGTTCACGTTCGTTTTCAGACGACCTTTTATTCAATCAATGCAGGCTTGGAATAACTCAAGTAGCGTGGGCTGCGCCCGCGAAATCTACCACCTGATAATCCAAATCAGACTACAGTCAAATGAGTATTTATAGTCAATTAAAAACAAAATAGTACAATACTCAACTTTGAAGGTTTAACCATGGCATACTCTGCGGACTTAA
>NZ_CEXQBZ010000057.1:0-8717 GCF_982712965.1 Neisseria flava
TATCTGCGAACCGTTTTGTCTGATTACGCCCGATTTGACGATGCGTTACTGTCCTATTTTGATTTTAATTGACTATATTTTTCGCATTCATCTCGTAGGCAAACCCCGCGCTACGGATTGCTGTAACAGCAACTTGTCCCTTCCCCCGTCTGGCGGGGGAAGGTTAGGATGGGGGGGGGCTTTACGGTTTTAGGTAAAAGCAAATTCGTATTCGTACACCCCATAGAGCCACCCTCTCCCGCCGGACGGGAGAGGGGGCAGGTTGCCGATAAAAACAAGGTCGTCTGAAACCTCAAAGCTTTCAGACGACCTTTTATCCGCTTCTCCTATTTCCACCACCCGCTACTCAGCGGGAACGTTATCGGGTCGTAATATTTCGGCAGTTGTTGCGGGATGCCGAGGTTATTGCGGTAAACGACGCGGTAGCGGTCAGCGTACCAGGCGGGGACGATGATGTATTGGTGGCGGATGGTACGGTCTAGTGCTTGAACGGTGGTTTTCAGTTCTTCGCGGTTGGTGAAGCTGCTGAAATGTTTGAGCAGCTTTTCGACTTCGGGGCGGCACACGCCGGCGAGGTTTTGGCTGCCGGGGATTTTGGCGGCTTCACAGCCGAAATAATCGTATTGTTCGTTGCCCGGGCTTTCGCTGTTGGCATAGACGGTAATGGTCATGTCGAAGTCGAAATCGTTGAGACGCCTTTGATATAAGGCGGGGTCGGTAACGCGGATGTTCATGGTGACGCCGATTTTGGCGAGGTCGCGCTGCCATTTGGCGGTGATGCGTTCGTAGTTTTTGGATGCGGTCAGGAACTCGAAGGTCAGGGGTTTGCCTTGGCTGTCGGTCAGTTTGCCGTTTTTATAGCGGTAGCCTGCTTTTTCTAAAAGGGCGCGGGCTTTGAGCAGGTTGGGGCGTATGCCTGTCTTCGGGTCGGTTTGAGGCGGTTCGGGGACGGGTTGGTTCAGGACAGCGGGATCGAGGGTGTTGCCGAGGGACTGGAGCAGTTTCAGTTCCGCGCCTTGCGGTTTGCCTGTCGCCGCCATCTCGCTGTTGGTGAAGAAGCTGTTGCTGCGGCGGTATGCGCCGTAGAAAATGCGGGCGTTGACGCTTTCAAAGTCGAAGCTCTCGACCATTGCCTGCCGCACGAGGATGTTGTTGAACGGGACGCGGCGCATATTCATAACGAAGCCCTGCATGCCGGCATTACTTTGTTGCACCCATTCGTATTTGCCCAAGCCGCGTTTGGCGAGCATTTCGCCGGGATAAGCCCGCGCCCAGTTTCGGGCGATGTTTTCATAAACGAAGTCGTATTGTCCGGCTTTGAGTCCTTCGAGGCGGACGCTGTTGTCTTTGAAATATTTGAAACGGACGGTGTCGAAGTTATATCTGCCTTTGCGGGTCGGGAGGTTTTGCGCCCAGTAGTTTTTATCGCGCGCGTATTCGCTCATGCGTCCGATGTCTGCTTTGACGAAGCGGTAGGGGCCGGAGCCGATGGGCATTTTGTTCGCGCCTTTTTCCAGCCCTTCGGGATAGCTTTTATGAGAAAAGACAGGCAGTTGCCCCAAGACCATGTGTAATTCGGCGTTGCGCTGTTTGAAGCGGAAAACGACTGTCCTGTCATCGGGCGTTTCGACTTTGGCAACATCGCTCCAGTAGATGCGGTAGGAGGGATTGGCGGCTTTGTCTTGGGTAAGCAGGCGGAAGGAGGCGGCGACGTCTTTGGCAAGCACGGGATCGCCGTTGTGGAATTTAGCCTTCGGGTTGAGTTTGAATGTTGCCGACAGCCCGTCTTCGGCAAGTAACAAGTCTTCCGCCAGCAGCCCGTACATGGAGAAAGGTTCGTCCCAACTGTTGTCCGTAAGCTTATCCACGGTCAGCATGAAGACGCCGACTTCTTTGTCGCCTTTGAGGGTGAACGGGTTGAACGTATCGAAGCCGCCCTGTATCGGCAGGGAAAACACGCCGCCTTTTGGCGCGTCGGGATTGACGTATTCGTAGGCGCGAAAGTTGGCGGGATATTTCGGCTCCTGCCCCAAACCCAAACCGTATGCGGCAAAAGCGGTGGCAGAGGAGAAGGAAAGTAGCAGCAGGACGAGCTTTTTCATAAGGTTTCAAACCGAGCGGGACGATGAAGCCCGATTATAGCAAAAGGTCGTCTGAAAACCGTTTTCAGACGACCTTTTATCCGTTTCAAAAATACTCAAGACTGCTGCCGTTTTTTCGCCTGCGCGTCAAACTCCGCCAGCGTCATGTTCAAAGTCTGCAAACACGGCGTCATCACCGCATCGACGGCTTGGTTCACATGGTCCCTTCCCAAAGGCGACGGGCGGTAAACAAAGAGCTTGAAGAGTTCGCTCAACTCAATCGAATCCGCCCCCGTTTTCAACACCCAACCCTGACGGCCGTTGTAGATATAGCCGTGTCGCGCCAGCTTTTCCAGAAGCTCGCCCAATTCATCGTAGCCCATATTGATATGTCGTCTGAACTCCTGAACAGGCAAGGCTTTGCCCTCTTTTTGCGCCGCATCCAAAAGCAGCAGGATTTTCAACACATCATCAAACCGCCCTCGCGCATCGAAGCCCCTGCGGAACGCATCGCCCTGCCAATAGGACAGTGACGAAGTCAGCACCGCGCCGCCCAACACCAGCGTCCACAGCAAATTCAGCCACACCAAGAAAAACGGTACGGCGGCAAAAGCCCCGTAAATCGAGCGGTAGCCGTCGAAATTGCCCATATACCAAGCAAACAGGAAACGCGCCGTCTCCAAGCAAAACGCCGTGACCAAAGCCCCGATAAACGCATGACGCCCAGGCACGAAGCGGTTGGGCACAAAACGGTACAGCCCCCACAGCAAAAGCGTGGCAAAAAACAGCGTACCCAAGGTTTGCAGTAACCCCACCACCCATTGCGGCGCAAACGAAGCCAGCGCAGAATCCTGCACCGACCCGACCATAAAAGAAATCCCCACGCCCAAAGACAGCGGCCCAAAAGTCAGCAACGCCCAATACACCAAAAACTGCATCATCCAAGGCCGCTGCGTATTGACCCGCCAAATGCGGTTAAACGTATTGTCAATCGTCCGAATCAGCATCAGCGACGTCACCACCAGCATCACACTACCGATCGCCGTCAACTTTCCCGCCTGATCGCGAAACGCATTGATATAATCAAACACCATGCCCGCACCCTGCGGCACAATAGTCTGATTGACGAAAGCAACAAAAGAGTCCGACCAACGGTCGAACACAGGGAAAATCGAAGCGACCGCCACCATCACCGTCAACACCGGTACCAAAGCCAGAAGCGTCGTAAACGTCATACTCGACGCCGCCTGCGGCACACGCTCCTCATCGAAACGCCGGACCACAAACCACGCAAAAGCAAACGCCTTACTGTCCGACAAACCTTGCCACCATTTCAAAAACGGCATAATCTTTCCCGAAAAATAACCAATTAAAAATAAAAAAACAGAAAACGCCACAGCGCACTCTACGTCGTCTGAAAACACAGCTTCAACAGCCAAACACCGATTTTCAACCAACCCCATTGTAACGGAATACCCAAATGAACCCAAATCCCCTCAAAATCCTCGTCCTCTACTACTCCCAAAACGGCAGCACCCTCAACCTCGCCCGCCAAATCGCACGCGGCATCGAAAGCGTCGCGGGCTGCGAAGCCGTATTGCGCACCGTCCCCAAAGTCTCCACCGTCTGCGAAGCCATCGAAAAAGACATTCCCGACAGCGGCGCACCCTACGCCGCCGCCGAAGACCTCAAAACCTGCGCCGCCCTCGCCCTAGGCAGCCCCACCCGCTTCGGCAACATGGCAGCCGCCATGAAATACTTCATCGACGGCACCATCCCCCAATGGCTCGGCGCAGAACTCGCCGGCAAACCCGCCACCGTCTTCACCAGCACCTCCTCCCTGCACGGCGGACAAGAAACCACCCTCCTCACCATGATGCTCCCCCTCCTGCACCAGGGCATGATCATCAGCGGCATCCCCTACACCGAATCCGCCCTCAGCAGCACCCGAAGCGGCGGCACCCCCTACGGCGCGTCCCACGTCGCCGGACACGACAGCAAACCTGCCCTGACCGCCGAAGAAAACGACATCGCCTTCGCACAAGGCAAACGGCTGGCAGAACTCGCTGTCAAGTTGGCTTAAGGCGGATAGCTTAGCCATCCAATCTGCTAAAAGCCAAAAGGTCGTCTGAAAACCTGATTTCCAAGTTTTCAGACGACCTTTTTATTATTCTCAAGTTCTCGTCATCCCAGTTTTTTACCCATGATTAAACTGCCCCTCGCGCAAAAATGTTGCGGTTTGCTCCGCAGTAATGTGTTTAAACAGCATCCCGCTGTGGCTGACAGGCAAGATAACGTGGTCGCGCATATTCGGGCAGTGGGTTTCGCTGACCAAAACCGTACCGTCGTGTTCGCCGTGCAAACCCAATACGCGCCCCAGCCCGAGCGGCTTGTTGCCTGCAATGCTGCCCAGTTCGATATGTTCGGGCAAATCGGGCGTACCGCCGTCGAGTGCATCGCGATAAGCGCCGCCGAGTACGGGGGTTTTCAACCCGAGCCGGAACACCCTTTGCGCAGCCCGGCTGCCTTGGTGGGGCGTACCGAAGGTTACGATGCGGCCGGTAAATTTTTCGGGGTAGGCGGCGGCAAAGTGTCGCAACACCAGTCCGCCCAGACTGTGTCCGGCAAAATGCAGAGGCTCACCCGTCTCGTGTTTTTCAACAAACTCCACCAATGCCTGCGTGTGCTGCGGCATGGTGTGCCAGACGCTGTAATAACCAAACAGGGCAACGTCAAAGCCTTGTTTCTCCAGCATATCCGCTAAAGGTTTCATCACCCAAGAGTGCATGTGCAGTCCGTGTAATAAGATGATTTTTGACATGAGAAGCTCCTGTATTTTGCCGTAAGCATTATGCCATAAGTCAGTCAGACCGTATTGCGGGCGTGTTTTGTCTTTTGAAAACGGGCTTAAGCTCCGGTTAAAATCTGTTGCCGTATTTTCAGACGACCTTGGTTTGAGCGGATCGGGTTTAAAAGTCCGTTCCAAAGAAAAAAGGTCGTCTGAAAACCTGATTTCCAAGTTTTCAGACGACCTTTTGTTCAGTCAACGCTTACTCGTCGGCTTTATAACCTTTGACGGCGAAGAAGACTATATAGAGGTAGCACACGGCTGATACGACAAAAGACGACATCAGGCTGTAAGTATCGACCGCCCAACCTTGTACGACCGGAACAATCGCACCGCCGACGATGGCAGTACAAAGTACGCCGGAAGCGGCATTGGTGAATTTACCGAGGTTTTTGGTCGCCAGCGAGAAGATGGTCGGGAACATGATGGAGTTGAAGAAGCCGATGGCAAGCAGTGCCCACATAGCGACGTCGGCATTGCCTTTACCGGTCATCATGGCGATGATGAGCAGGACAACGGCGATAGTGGCGTTGAAGGCAAGGTAGCGGTTGGGCGCGATTTTCGCCATAACTGCCGAGCCGAGGAAGCGTCCGACCATAGCACCGCCCCAATAGAACGACAGGTATTGGGCGGCGGAAGCGTGATCCAATCCTTTCAGGAAGCCCAAGACGTTGACCATCAGCGAGCCGATGGATACTTCCGCGCCGACGTAGCAGAAAATACCTGCCGCACCGAGGACGAGGTGTTTGTATTGCCACACGCTGTGTTTGCCGTCGTGGTTGTGTTCGCTTTCTGCTTCGGCGATTTTACGCGCGTCAGGCAGACGGATCATTTTCACAAAGACGGCGAGGATAACCAACAGACCTGCCAGACCCAAGTAAGGGATTTGAACGGAGGAAATCTTTTCGGCTTTGCTGACTGCCTGCGTCGCATCCGCCAGAATCAGGAACGCGCCGATTTGAGGGGCGATGGTCGTACCCAATGAGTTGAACGCCTGCACCAAAGTCAACGTAGCGGATTCTTTGCCCGGTTTCGCCAACAGAGTTACATACGGGTTACCCGCAACCTGCAACAGGGTTACACCTGAAGCAAGAATGAAGAGCGCGCCCAAGAAAGTCGGGTAAGAGTGGCTGCCCGCAGCAGGATAAAACAACAAGCATCCGACGGCGGTCAGCAAGAAGCCGCCGATGACGCCGTTTTTATAGCCGATTTTGCCGACGAGATGCCCCATCGGAATCGACATGATGGCATAAGCGGTAAAGAAGCAGAACTGAATCAGCATCGCCTGAACATAAGTCAGATCGAAAATTTCTTTCAGATGCGGAATCAAGATGTCGTTCATGCAGGTGATGAAACCCATCATGAAGAAGAGCGTGGTCAGGACGACCAGCGCGGGGTTATGGTTTTGTTGTGATGGCGTAGACATGATTTGCCTTTCGATTTATTGGAATTGACCGTACAAACAGTTAATATCCGTTAATAACGGGCTGAATCATACTGGCTTTTGCCATTATTGCAAACACTGAAAACACGCCGACTACATCGAGTTTCAGCAAGATTCTGTCCGATAAAGTATTTTATAGACAGAATCAGTCTAAATTTTACAAAAAATCTACCCGCAAACGACTTAAAATCTTATTTCAGACGACCTTTGACCTGACGCAAACTTATCCGCCATGCCCCTCACTTACGCCTATCTCGGACTCGCCGCCTCCGCCTTTACCTCCGCCACCATCCTGCCCGGCACGTCCGAAGCCGCCTTCGCCGCGTTCATCTATAACTATCCCGAACAGGCATACGGCGCGTGGTTGTGCGCCGGACTGGCAAACGGCTTGGGCAGCATGGTTTCCTATTGGATGGGACGGCTGATTCCGTCCAAGAAAAGGTCGTCTGAAAAAACCCTGCGCCTGCTCCAACGCTGGGGCACCCTGCCCCTTTTGTTCGCCTGGCTGCCCGTTATCGGCGATGCGCTGCCCATTGCCGCAGGCTGGCTCAGGCTCAACCCCTACACCTCCGCACTCATGCTCCTGACCGGAAAAATCCTGCGCTACGGCATCATCCTCGCCGGCATCAAAGGCATGATGTAGCACGTTGCGACAAAACCTGCCGCATTGATTTTCAGACGACCTGAAACAGCGTAAAATCCCAAAGGAAATATCCCGTCCCTTCATTTTTGCAAAGCGAGAGATCATGTTCTTCAATCACATCGAAGCCGCCCCCGCAGATCCCATCTTAGGCTTGGGCGAAGCATTCAAAGCCGAAACCCGCCCCGAAAAAGTCAACCTCGGCATCGGCGTTTATAAAGACGCATCCGGCGCGACCCCCATCGTCAAAGCCGTCAAAGAAGCCGAAAAACGCCTGCTCGAGAGCGAAACCACCAAAAACTACCTCACCATCGACGGCGTTGCCGACTACAACGAACAAACCCAAATCCTCCTTTTCGGAAGAGACCACGAAATCGTCGCCAGCCGCCGCGCCAAAACCGCCCAAAGCCTCGGCGGCACAGGCGCATTGCGTATTGCCGCCGAATTCGCCAAACGCCAGTTGAACGCACAAACCGTCTGGATTTCCAACCCCACATGGCCCAATCACAACGCCATCTTCAAAGCCGTCGGCATCCAAGACAAGCCCTACCGCTACTACGACGCCGCCAAACACGGCCTAGACTGGGACGGCATGATTGAAGACCTGAACCAAGCGCAAAAAGGCGATGTCGTCCTGTTGCACGGCTGCTGCCACAACCCCACCGGCATCGACCCCACGCCCGAACAATGGGAAACCCTCGCCAAACTCTCCGCCGAAAAAGGCTGGCTGCCCCTGTTTGACTTCGCTTACCAAGGCTTCGGCAACGGCCTCGAAGAAGACGCATACGGCTTGCGCACCTTCTTGAAATACAACAAAGAATTGCTCATCGCCAGCTCCTACTCCAAAAACTTCGGTATGTACAACGAACGCGTCGGCGCATTCACCTTAGTCGCAGAAGACGAAGCCACCGCCGCCCGCGCACACAGCCAAGTCAAAACCATCATCCGCACCCTCTACTCCAACCCCGCCTCCCACGGCGCGAACACCATCGCCCTCGTGTTGAAAGACGCGGATTTGAAAGCACAATGGATTGCCGAACTCGACGAAATGCGCAGCCGCATCAAAGCCATGCGCCAAAAATTCGTCGAGCTGCTCAAAGCCAAAGGCGCGACTCAAGACTTCGACTTCATCATCGAACAAAACGGCATGTTCTCCTTCAGCGGCCTCACGCCCGAACAAGTCGACCGCCTGAAAAACGAATTCGCCATCTACGCCGTGCGCTCCGGCCGCATCAACGTCGCCGGCATTACCGATGACAACATCGACTACCTTTGCGAAAGCATCGTAAAAGTGTTGTAATCCGCATCAGGCAATACAAAAAGGTCGTCTGAAAACCTAGGCTTCAGGTTTTCAGACGACCTTTTTTGACAACGCGGATTCGGGCTAAGCCAAACCGTAACGCAGGCTATGGCCGCGAATTTATAGTGGATTAAATTTAAATCAGGACAAGGCGACGAAGCCACAGACAGTACAGATAGTACGGCAAGGCAAGGCAACGCCGTACTGGTTTAAAGTTAATACACTATAACAAACAAACCCGTATCAAAACCGTAACGGGCAGGCTGTAACAATCTCAAAACATACCGGCAAATAAAAAAGCCCGGACATTTGTCCAGGCTTTTTAAATTTGGTGGGTCGTGAGCGATTCGAACGCTCGACCAACGGATTAAAAGTCCGCTGCTCTACCGACTGAGCTAACGACC
>NZ_CEXQBZ010000058.1:0-8619 GCF_982712965.1 Neisseria flava
TCGGAGAGGCTGTGCCATTGTCCGAGCAGGACGGCTTTGAACATGGACAACAGGGGATAGGCGGGACGGCCGCGGTGATCTCGGAGGTAACGGGTTCTTTGACGATTCAGGTACTGTTCGGTCGGCTGCCAATCAATCACCTGATCCAACTTCAATAGTGGGAAGCGGTCGATGTGTTTGGCAATCATGGCTTGTGCGGTTTGCTGGAAGAAGGTGCTCATGAGAAATCCCCTAAATGTCTTGGTAGGAATTTAGGGGATTTTGGGGAATTTTGCAAAGGTCTCAGATAATGAATGGCAACCAAGATGCAGACAGTTTGGCTGAAACCGTAACCGATGCCGCTGCCACAATCGTCAGCTACACCATTGATGCAACCGTCGAAGCCTTGTTGAAAGAGCAAATTGAAGCCGAAAAAAATCTGGAAACGCTCAGAGCCTGCCTGAAAAGATTGGCAGCGGCCAAACCGATTATCCTGTTTATCGACGAACTCGACCGCTGCCGCCCCGATTACGCCGTCGATATGTTGGAAGTCATCAAACATGTCTTTGATGTCGAAAACGTCAAAGTCGTGCTGGTAACGAACACCAAGCAACTGCGCGCGGCGATTAATCATCGGTATGGGGCGGAAGTCGATGCGCACAAATATTTGGATAAGTTTTTGAAGTACAGTTTTGCCTTGCCGGATAAAGTTGTGGCTCGGTTTGAGGACGAAAGAACATTTGTATCAATTCGTTATTGTCAGGAATTAATAGAACTGAATGGCGAATTATCTCTGTTAATCAAAAATAATCCAATCATGGATTTCCTTGGTGAGATTATTCAACGAAATAATCTGTCGCTAAGAGAAACGGAAACATTAGTACGATATTTGGAAATATTTAATTCTTTAGCCCAAGGATTAGGGAAAGATTTTGTAATTGAATATAAATTGCTCATTATTACAGCTATATTTATCTTTTGTTTTTATCCAAAATTAGCTGAAGACATTAATAGAAATCGCACACATGCCGAAGATTTTGCTCAATTATTCAATATCCAATCATTACCTGACTTCAATGATGAACAGCGTACTTATATTTCCGAGGATACAGATATATTGGCTATTACATTAATTAATTATAGTTGCATTACAGATCCTCGGTTCAATTTTCGTGGCAGTGATATTGCAGAATATTGGAATAAGAAAATGAATTCCAAGTTCTTAATGAATAGTAATTTAGGTTATGGTCAAGAATTGCCGCTAAAATTGATGCCGCAAAAACTGTTTAGTATAGTGGATTAAAATAAAAATGAGACAAGGCGGCAACGCCCGCCGTGTACAGGTAGTACATAAGGGCGTTGGCAACGCCGTATCATTGCAATTTTAATCCACTATATTTTGAAAAATACTTTCCAAGTCCTTAGCCTTGAACAAACACCGCAATAAAAAAGGTCGTCTGAAAACCCAAAACCAAGTTTTCAGACGACCTCTCTTTATCTAAGCTGGTGCCGGAGAAGGGAATCGAACCCCCGACCTTCGCGTTACGAATGCGCTGCTCTACCGACTGAGCTACACCGGCACGGTGTTCGTTATCATATACATAAACGGGATGATCAGCAAGTTCGTATTTCCCAATAAGGTCGTTGTTCGGTGAAAATATATGCCGTGTTTTCAGACGACCTTTTTATATAGTGGATTAAATTTAAATCAGGACAAAGCGATGAAGCCGCAGACAGTACAGATAGTACGGTAAGGCGAGGCAACGCCGTACTGGTTTAAATTTAATCCACTATAAAAGCCCGTATGGGGATATTGTTTTGATTCTTGACTTTCCACTCCTTCCACCCGCCCGGAAACGGCAATGGGTTGGGTAGGTTTATCCGGAATCGGCAAGCTGTCGGCCTCCGTCCAAATATAATATTTAACAGTTAACAAGCTAAATCTGAATGATGGGTTCGGCCGCGAGGTCGGATGAACGGGAGGCGCAAAGCGTGTCGCATTAAGGTTCGATATTTCGGACAAATACTTGCGAATTGCGGCCGTTGGCAAGGTAATCTCGGCGGCGTTCTTCGGGTAATGCGTCTGGAGAGGTCGTCTGAAAACCGCGTTCGACAAACCATTCGCCTGTACGGGTGGAGAGGGCAAATAAGCGGCGGATGCCCAAGCTTTGGGCTTTTTGGAAGAGGTGGTCGAGCAGCATTTCGCCGTAGCCGCCGTCGCGGGCTTCGGGGGAGACGACGAGGCAGGCGAGTTCGCCGATTTCGGGATCGTCGAAAGTTTTGAGGGCGACGCAGCCGTAGATATTGCGGTCGTGTTCGAGGACGGAGAAGCCGGAGATGTGGTTTTCGAGATATTCGCGGCTGCGGTGCAACAGGATGCCTTGTTCTTCAAGCGGGCGTATCAGGTCGATGATGCGCGGGATGTCGTGGCTGTGGGCTTGGCGGATGGAGACGAAGGCATCGCGGGCGATGGCGGTGCCGCAGCCTTCGCGGGTGAATAGTTCGCGCAATAGTCCGCCGTCTTCGCGTCCGCTGAGGATTTGAACGCGGCTGACACCGTTTTCGACGGCGTTGACGGCGGCTTGGAGCAGGCGCACGGGGACGTTGTTTGCGGTTTCTATCAGGTGGCGGACTTCGCCTGAGGACAGGGTGGACATGAGGACGCCGTCGGCGTTGCAAATGCCGGCTTCTTCGGTCAGGTACACGAGTTTTTCGGCTTGAAGGGCGACGGCGACGGCTTCGGCGGCTTCGCTCATGCTGAGATTGAAGGTTTTGCCGCCGTAGGAGTGTCCGAGCGGGCTGATGAGGACGATGGCGCCGTCGTCAAGGCGGCGGTTGATGGAGTCGGTGTCGGTTTTGCGGACGATGCCGGTGTAGCCCATGTCTATGCCGTCAATGACGCCGAGCGGACGGGCGGTGAGGAAATTACCCGAAGCGGTGGGAATCGGTTTGTTGCGCAAGGGGGCGGATGCGCTGCTGCACAGGGCGGCTTCGATGTCGCTGCGTATCATTCCGACCGCCTGCTTGGCGTCGCGCAGGGTGGCATCGTCGGTAATGCGGCGGTTGCGGTGGTATTGCGGAACGAATTGTCTGTCGGCGGCGAGGCAGTTGAGAAAATGGCGCGTGCCGTGTACCAACACGAGCCGCACGCCCAAGCCGGCGAGCAGGTGGAAATCGGCGGCAAGCCGGTTCAGGGTGTCGCCTTCGAGCAGGCTGTCGGTGATACCGATAACCAGTGTTTTGCCGCGCAGGTAGTGGATATAGGGCGCGGCTTCGCGAAAATTGGCAACAAAGCCTGGAGATGTGTTCATAACAAGACCAGATAGAAAAGCTGCATGATGAGGACGGTCAGCGCAACGAGTACCGCCAGCGTCCAGTTGAAGCCTTCTTCGGATTTGGCGGGTTTGGCAGCGGCAGCCATCAAGGCTTGGAATTCTTCAGTCCGCCGCTTTTCCTCTTCGGCACGCCGTGCCTCTTCTTCTTTGGCTTTTCGGGCGCGTTCGGCGCTGTCGAGCAGGTTGGCGATTTCGTGGCGGGAGAGTTGTTTGCGGTTGCGGATGTTGCCGCCCATGTCGTGTACGAGGCGAACGTCAGTAACGGCGTTGGGCAGTGTATCGGGGTTGGCGGGGGCGGAGGACGGTGCCAAGCTGTCTTTGGCTTTGAACAGACCTTCGCATTTATTGCAAACGACAAAGCCTTGTGCGACGTTGAGCTGGGTGTCTTTGACCCAAAGTGAGGTTTTGCAGTGTGGGCAGATACAGGCGGGCATAGGGGTTTTCCGTGTAAAGTGTGGAATGTGTTGTTTTAATGTGTGTTTGATCGGGTTGGATCGTCTGAAAAAGGGATTGTCCGTTTTCAGACGACCTTTTGTTTATCGGATTTTAGGCAACGCCGTAGCGTTCGCGGTAGGCTCTGACCGGCTCGAGGAAGCCGCCGAATTCCGCATTGTTTTGCAGGAGCGTGAACAGGTCGTTCAGATTGGCAATGGCAACGACGGGCAGGCCGTATTGTTTTTCCACTTCCTGAACGGCGGACAATTCGCCCGTGCCTTTTTCCATGCGGTCGAGCGCGATGGCGACGGCGGCGGGCGTTGCGCCTTCCGCTTCAATCAGTTTGACCGATTCGCGCACAGATGTTCCCGCAGAAATCACGTCGTCGATAATCAATACGCGGCCTTTGAGCGGCGCACCGACCAACACGCCGCCTTCGCCGTGGTCTTTCGCTTCTTTGCGGTTGTAGGCAAACGGCACGTTCACGCCTTTTTCCGCCAGCATCATCGCCGTTGCCGCCGCCAAAATAATGCCTTTGTAAGCCGGGCCGAACAGCATGTCGAATTTCACGCCGTTCTCAATAATCGCCTGCGCGTAAAACTTCGCCAGTTGCAGCGTCGATGCGCCGTCGTTAAACAATCCGGCGTTGAAAAAATAAGGCGACTGACGGCCTGCCTTGGTCGTAAATTCACCGAATTTCAATACATTCTGCGCCAGCGCAAACTTAAGGAAATCTTGACGGAAATCGGACATTTTGCTTCTTTCGAAAGATATTGATTTATAAAGGAAGAGATTATAAAGGATTCATGAGGAAAATGCAGGTCGTCTGAAAACAGGTTTTCTGGTTTTCAGACGACCTGTTTCATTCAAGCCCTTTAAAATACGCCATTAGCCATTACCTATCGGTAAGCGGCGACGGCGGCATACTTGATATGCCCAAGCCGATGATTTACTGTTACAATCCGAATTTATTTGTTTTCAAACCATTTTTCAGGAGCAAACGCCATGCGAAACGACGTTTACGACTATACCGTCACAGGACAGGTTGCTAAAAATACCGTCCTGCAAAAAACTTACCGCCTGCTCGGCCTGTCTTTCATTCCCGCCGTTGCCGGCGCATATTTCAGCGGCCAGTTTGGACTGAATCTGTTCTCTCTGTTCGGTCAAGGCTGGATGGGGCTGGTTGCCGTGCTGGTGTTCTTCTACGGCATGACTTTCCTCATTGAGAAAAACCGTTACAGCAATGTCGGCGCAACCCTCCTGATGATCTTCACTTTCGGCATGGGTGTGCTGATCAGCCCGCTTCTGCAATATACGCTCGCTATTCCAAACGGTACGCAAATCGTCGGCATCGCTGCCGCCATGACTGCCGGGGTGTTCTTCACCATGTCTGCAATGGCGCGCCGCACCAATGTCAATATGAATTCGCTAGGCCGCTTCCTGACCGTCGGCGCGGTAGTGTTGATGATCGCGATGATTGCCAACTTCTTCCTGCAAATCCCGGCATTGAGCCTCGCCGTTTCGGCAGCGTTTGTCCTGTTCAGCTCGCTGATGATTATGTGGCAGGTGCGTACGGTGATTGACGGTGGCGAAGACAGCCATATCAGCGCGGCTCTGACCATCTTCATCTCCATCTACAATATCTTCAGCAGCCTGCTGCGTATTTTGTTGGCGTTCAGCGGCGATGATTAACCGTTTACGCATCTGACGAAAGAATTCAAAGGTCGTCTGAAAACTGCAAACAGGTTTTCAGACGACCTTTTTGACATTCCATTCCCCGCCCGCTATCCTGACGGCTGCCATCACTCATCCTACTACCCATGAACACTATCCCCCCGCGCCGCGCCGTTTACGCAGGCAGCTTCGACCCGCCGACCCTCGGCCATCTTTGGATGATACAAGAAGCTCAGGTTCTTTTTGACGAACTCGTCGTCGCCATCGGCATCAATCCCGAAAAACGCAACACCTACACCATAGACGAACGCCGCGCCATGCTCGAAGCGATTACGGGCGACTTTCCCAATGTCCGCATCAGCGTATTTGAAAACCGCTTCCTAGTCCGCTACGCGCGCGAAATCGGCGCGGGCTTTATCGTTCGCGGTATCCGCTCCGCCGCCGACTACGAATACGAACGCTCCATGCGCTATATCAACAGCGACCTTGCACCCGAAATTTCGACGGTTTTCCTGATGCCGCCGCGCGAAATCGCCGAAGTGTCTTCCACTATGGTCAAAGGCCTGGTCGGCCCGGATGGCTGGCACGACATAATACGCCGCTACCTGCCCGAAGCCGTGTACAAAAAAATCGTGCAGGATTATGAAACTTAAATGTTGTTAACGAGAAGGTCGTCTGAAAGCTTGAAACGCAAGTTTTCAGACGACCTTTCGATTTATGGCGGTGTTTGTGTAATTCTAAATTTATATTTAATAATCAGATAATAGTATTCATTTTAAATGTATTTTTATTGGTAGCTGCTTCGTTGCAGAATATAAACACGATTTGTTATAAATAAAGATAATTGTTATCAATTATTTCGATTAAACAAAAATATTTCCTATAATGCGGCATCCCTTCACCTTTCGAGTTGAACATGCAATATTCCACCCGCCTTTCCTTGCTTCCCGCCCTGATTGCCTCCGCCTTCCCGCTGTATGCCGCCGATACAGCCGATGGTGAACATTACACCGCTACCCTGCCCACCGTTACCGTGGTCGGACAGTCTGACACCAGCGTACTCAAAGGCTACATCAACTATGACGAAGCCGCCGTTACCCGCAACGGGCAGCTCATCAAAGAAACGCCGCAAACCGTCGATACGCTCAACATCCAAAAAAACAAAAATTACGGTACGAACGATTTGAGTTCCATCCTCGAAGGCAATGCCGGCATCGACGCTGCCTACGATATGCGCGGCGAAAGCATTTTCCTGCGCGGTTTCCAAGCCGACGCATCCGATATTTACCGCGACGGCGTGCGCGAAAGCGGGCAGGTGCGCCGCAGCACTGCCAACATCGAGCGCGTGGAAATCCTGAAAGGCCCGTCTTCCGTACTTTACGGCCGCACCAACGGCGGCGGTGTCATCAACATGGTCAGCAAATACGCCAACTTCAAACAAAGCCGCAACATCGGTGCGGTTTACGGCTCATGGGCAAACCGCAGCCTGAATATGGACATCAACGAAGTGCTGAACAAAAACGTCGCCATCCGCCTCATCGGCGAAGTCGGGCGCGCCAATTCGTTCCGCAGCGGCATAGACAGCAAAAACGTCATGGTTTCACCCAGCATTACCGTCAAACTCGACAACGGCTTGAAATGGACGGGGCAATACACCTACGACAATGTGGAGCGCACGCCCGACCGCAGTCCGACCAAATCCGTGTACGACCGCTTCGGACTGCCTTACCGCATGGGGTTCGCCCACCGGAACGATTTTGTCAAAGACAAGCTGCAAGTTTGGCGTTCCGACCTCGAATACGCCTTCAACGACAAATGGCGCGCCCAATGGCAGCTCGCTCACCGCACGGCGGCGCAGGATTTCGACCATTTCTATGCAGGCAGCGAAAACGGCAACCGCATCAAACGCAACTACGCCTGGCAGCAGACCGACAACAAAACCCTGTCGTCCAACTTCACGCTCAACGGCGACTACACCATCGGCCGTTTTGAAAACCATCTGACCGTAGGCCTGGATTACAGCCGCGAACGCCGCAACCCGACATTGGGTTTCAGCCGCGCCTTTTCCGCCTCCATCAACCCCTACGACCGCGCAAGCTGGCCGGCTTCGGGCAGGCTGCAACCCGTCCTCACCCAAAACCGCCACAAAGCCGACTCCTACGGCATCTTTGTGCAAAACATCTTCTCCGCCACGCCCGATTTGAAATTCGTCCTCGGTGGCCGTTACGACAAATACACCTTTAATTCCGAAAACAAACTCACCGGCAGCAGCCGCCAATACAGCGGCCACTCGTTCAGCCCCAACATCGGCGCAGTGTGGAACGTAATGCCCGCCCACACGCTCTACGCCTCGTATAACAAAGGCTTCGCGCCTTATGGCGGACGCGGAGGCTATTTGAGTATCGACACTTCGTCTGCCGCCGTGTTCAACGCCGACCCCGAGTACACCCGCCAATACGAAACCGGCGTCAAAAGCAGTTGGCTGGACGAACGTCTCAGCACCACATTGTCCGCCTACCAAATCGAACGCTTCAATATCCGCTACCGCCCCGACGCACAAAATAATCCCTACACTTGGGCAGTCGGCGGCAAACACCGTTCGCGCGGCGTGGAGTTGTCCGCCATCGGACAAATCATCCCCAAAAAACTCTACCTGCGCGGATCGTTGGGCGTGATGCAGGCGAAAGTGGTTGAAGACAAGGAAAATCCAAACCGCGTGGGCATCCATTTGGAAAACACCAGCAACGTTACCGGCAACCTGTTTTTCCGTTACACGCCGACTGAAAACCTCTACGGCGAAATCGGCGTAACCGGTACGGGCAAACGCTACGGCTACAATTCGAGCCAAAAGCTAACCACCACGCTTCCCGGCTTCGCCCGCACCGACGCCATGCTCGGCTGGAACCGCAAAAATCTGAACCTTACTTTCGCCGTCGGCAACCTGTTCAATCAAAAATACTGGCGTTCCGACGCCATGCCCGGCGCGCCGCGCACTTATACGGCACGGGTGAATTACAGTTTCTAATCCCGGTCAGAAAACAGAACAAAGGTCGTCTGAAAACTCGAAACACGGGTTTTCAGACGACCTTTTACTTTCTATAGTGGATTAAATTTAAATTAGGACAAGGCGACGAAGCCGCAGACAGTACAGATAGTACGGCAAGGCGAGGCAACGCCGTACTGGTTTAAAGTTAAT
>NZ_CEXQBZ010000059.1:0-8590 GCF_982712965.1 Neisseria flava
GTTTTATTCTTGAATCTGTTCAAACCACTGATACACTAGTGTTGCACTTGAAATCCGAATCCAAGGTCGTCTGAAAATGTTCAGACGACGTTTTTATATGGGAATCTGCTTAACCCAAAACCGATGGGACAAAGCGGGTGATGGTATCGCGCAGGACGATGAGTTTGCCGTGGAAGAAGTGGGATGAGCCGGCGATGGTGATGATAGGCAAACCTTGCGGTTCCGCCCATGTCCAAGCTTTGCTGATTTCAACGACTTCGTCCTCCGCGCCATGAATCATCAGGGTTTTCGATACATCGGGGACGGAGGCAGGCTCGGGGCGGTCGGTGTAGTGGTGTACTGCCGCGCCGATGAGCAGCAGTAAATCCGGCTCGCGCTCTTGGGCGGCGAAGGTGGCGACATAGCCGCCGAAGGAGAAGCCCGCCAATGCGAACTGTTCGGCTTCGGGATGTTGCGCGCGTGCGTGGTCGATGACGGCGATGCAATCTTGCGTTTCGCCGCGTCCGTAGTCGTGAACACCTTCGCTGTTGCCCACGCCGCGCAGGTTGGGCAGGTAACAGTGAAAACCGAGCTGAGATAAGGCTTTGGCGGCGGTTTGAATGACTTTGTTGGTGTTCGTGCCGCCTTGCAACGGATTGGGATGGTTGATGACTGCCACGCCGCGTGCAGGAGTTTGCGCGGCTGGAAGGTAGATGGTTTCGAGCAGCCCTGCGGGGCCTGCGATTTGGATGATGTCGGGTTTTTGCATGGGAGATTTCCTTGGATAGTGGTGTTTGGGTATGGGAATATGTATTGCCTGCAAGAGGTCGTCTGAAAACTGGGGATTCGGGTTTCAGATGACCTCTTGTTGTGTTTGTGTTACCACATCAATATTTTGGGCATGGGCGTTACTTCGTAACCGTCTTTGCGCAGTAATTCGATCAACCCTTGTTCGGACATCAGGTGCATGATGCCGACGGCGAACAGCGTACTTTTTTCAGCAGATTGGGCTTTGATTTCAGGCAGCCATTTCAAATTGCGGCCGACTAATAAGTCGTTTTGAAACCAGTTCAGCATCAAAGGGGCAATTTCGGGGTATTTTTTCAGGGATTGCTGTTCGTATTTTTTATGGGTATCGGCGAAACCGTCAAAGTTGCCGCTTTCGTAAAGACCGTACATTTCATGGGTTTGTTCGAGAAAGTCTTTGTTGTCGTCCGTGGTTGTTTTCAAAATACGGATGATGGTTTCTTCGGGAAAGGCGGAAAAACTTTCCGCTAATTGAGGCATGGTTTCGAGGAAGCGGCGCGGCTTGCCTGTTTTTTGGGCTGACTTGGAAAGCAACATATCCACGCCTGTCGTGGAGCTGTATTCGGCGGGGTAAACGCTTTGGGCAAATAGGAATGCCGCCCAAGGCTTCATGCCGTCGGCAGCTTCCGCCAAGGGAGCGGTTTCGGGATTTATGCGGAAGGCTTCTTGCAGCGCTTGGAAGGCTTTATCGCCGAGCTTGGCTTTCAGGGATTTGGTGTCGGTGGCTTGGTTGAAAAACTGTTGGTATTGTTGTTGCGTTTCCGGATTTTCTTCCGGCAATAAGTCGACTTCCGTAGTCAGTTGTTCGACGGAGGCAAGCAGGTTTTCGGCTTCTTTCGATAGGACGGCTTCTTTTTTACCGATGTGGATGGTGCCGACAAGGTAAGAGTCGGGCTGACCTGCTTTACTGATTTTCCAAACGTTGCTGGACAGTTGCGGTACCGACCAGTCGACAGACGGAGCGGAGGCGGTTTTGATTTTTTCATCGAAAGCAGTATGTTCTGCTTCGGGTTGGCAGGCGGTCAGGGTAAGGAGGGTAAAGCCTGCGGCAAGGAGGGAAAGGAATGGGCGCATGAAATTTCCTCTGAAAGATACGGGCAACGGGATGACGTGCAATGTATAGTGGATTAACTTTAAACCAGTACGGCGTTGCCTCGCCTTGCCGTACTATCTGTACTGTCTGCGGCTTCGTCGCCTTGTCCTGATTTAAATTTAATCCACTATATTTGAATGGTTGCAATACGCTAATCATCTGACAAGCAAGGTCGTCTGAAAAGGGATATGGGCTTCAGACGACCTTTATCTGCCGGATTCGACCACTCTATTTCTGATGTTCCGCCAGTTTCAGGTAAACGCCGGCAACGTCTTGTTCGCCGTAACCTGCTGCGACGGCTTGACGGTAGCTCTCGGCAACGGTTTCAACGGCGGGCAGCGAATTGCCTGCCTGTTTCAATTCGTGGACGGCGAGGTTGAGGTCTTTTGAGGCGTGTTTGAGGGCGAAGGCGGGTGGGAATTCACGGTTTGCCCACAGGGATTTTTTGGTTTGGAACATGGGCGAATCCATGGCAGAGCCGCCGACGGCTTCAATGATGGTGTCGGTATCGATGCCGAATTGCCGCGCCATCAGCATGGCTTCGCTGTATGCTTCGCCGAAGATGCCCAAGAGCGAATTGAGCACGAGTTTCGCGCCGGAGCCTTTACCGACGTTGCCGAAGTGGAAGGTTTTTTTGCCGAGAATGTCGAACACTTTTTGCAGAGAATTTAAAACATTCTCTTCGCCTCCGAAGAGAATCAGCAATGTGCCGTTGGTGGCGGGGACAACCGAGCCGGAGACGGGGGCTTCGGCGAACTGTCCGCCCGCCGCTTCGACGATGGCTTTGATAGCGAGGTTTTCGGACGGGGCGATGGTGCTCATGTTGACGATGATTTTGCCGTCAAGCTCTTTTCGGGTATCTTCGTCAAGGATATCGAGGATGGCGGCGTAGTCGGAAACCATCAGGAAAATAACGGGATACGCGCGGATAAGTTCTGCGCGGCTTGGGTAAACTTTCGCACCTTTGGTTTGCAAGTCGGCGGTTTTATCGGGTGAACGGTTGTAAACACCGACTTTGATGCCTGCATCGAGCAGGCGCGTTACCATCGGATTGCCCATCTGCCCCAGGCCGATCCAGCCGATTTGAGTGTATTCATTGTTTGACATGGTGTTTGCTCCTTTGTTGGTTTGATTTGCCATCATATCGGTTTGAAGGTCGTCTGAAAAGTTTTGAAGGTTTTCAGACGACCTTTTTGGCGGAGTCCAAATGAGAACATCCGCCGTTATTCCTTTGCAAACAGAAATAGCGGCGGATTGGTGTTTTCTATAACCATGCTGTTTTTTCTTTTCAGACGACCCTTCGGATCAGTATCGGATATCGACGGTTACCTTGTCTTTATATTCGCCCGGGGTGTAGTCGGTGTTTTTTACTTCTGCCGAGATGGTGTGAATTTGGCTGTTGCCGTCGCCGGTAGATTTCAACGCGCTGCCTGATCCCGAAGGATTGTTGCCCCATAGGTGGGCGTTTGTATGGGTACCCTTTTTGAGGCGGTAGGGGACTTTGTCAGTATTGGCTGGGTTGGTGGATTTCATCTCGCCGCTGCCTTCCTGATTACCGTTGGAAGGAATCAGACCGACGGTGTAGGGCGTGCCGTTGGTGCAGCGGACGGTGAGGTTGCCCGACTGTTTCAGGTTGGTGCTGCCCGCGGTGTGTGTGCCGAAGTCGATGTCGTCGGCGGAGATGAATTCGCAGACGGGTGCAACATGGGCTTGGACGACAAAAGGGAAGCGTTGTCCTGTATTCAAGTCGTTTCCGCAATCTGAAGGGTCAGGAGTACCATAACGTTCTGCCTTCCAGTTTAATACGGTGGAGTCGCCGGTAAAGTCTGCAATGTAATAATCCGAAGCCGTAGTGGGGATGGTGTTGCTTTGCCCGCTGACTAATCTAGCTCTGATGGGGATACTGCCAGTAAAGGTGCCCTTTAGCCCGATACGCATGACACCTGTTCCGACACTGCTGGGGGAGTTTGGCGTGTTACCCGTTCCCCAGTTGGTATTATCGGGTTTAAGTAAGGATAGTTGCAGTGTTTGGGCGTTATTTCTGCTATGAACTATTCTCCGGGGGGTATATATGTTTGTAAACCCTCTCCCTCCGTCAATATTGAAGCACAAGCGTACTTTTACAGTATAGATGTCATTATTGGTGCATTGGTAGTGGATGGTGGCTTGAATATCTTCCGGCTGGTTGTTGTTTAGAAGGTTGATCCCATTGCTTTGACTTCCGAATACTAAGGCAGGATGACCTTTGAAAGTTCCGTTGCCTTGTACCGTCGCTGTGCATTGTACAAACCTGCCGGCTACACCGCTGTTTGCCCAAGCTTGCCCTGCGGACAGGGACAGCAGTCCGAATACGGCAGGCAATGTCATTTGTCGGAAAAGACGGTTTGCGGTTTTCAGAGGACCTTTCTTTATATTTATCTGCATATGATGTCTCCCAGTTCCGGGATGGAATCCGGATTGTGTGTTTCAGGGTAGTCCGCTTCGAAGGTGCAGGTGCCGCCGTTTTCGGGGAGGGCGACGGTGAAGCGGTTTCTACCTTCTTTCATGTTTTCAATATATGTTTTGCCGTCGAAGCCGGTTACGGCTGCCGGTGTGCCGTCTTCAGCAGTAATGCTGCCGCCGCTCGGGAGTAATTGGTTTTGTGCGTCTTTCAGCGTCATGGTGGCGGCGCGGGTACGCTGGATTTTGAATTCGACGCGCATGCCCGAGCGTTCGGGCGGGGCGATTTCGGCGACGGTGTGTTCAAGCTGAACGTCCAGCGGCAATTCGGCAATATCGACGCTGACGGTGTTTTTTTGGTAGGCAGAGAGGCTGGGGATCAGTGCCAGCCCTTTGCGGTTGGTTTTGCCTACGGGCATGCCGCCTGCGCGGATGGGGACGTCCGCCATATCGCCGGTACTGACGACGGCGAAACTGTCGTTGACTTGGCGGGTGGCGAAGAGGCTGCCGCCCATGAGGACGAGACCGCCCCTCCAGCCTGCGTTCCAGTTGCTGTTGCCGCTTTGGCTGTAAACGTTTGCCCAGCCGTCGCCGTAGGTGTTTTGATGGCGGATGTTGCCGTTGAAGGTATTGCTGCGGCTGCCGTTTGCGTTGTCGTTTTGCTGCCAGCCTATGCCCCAGCTGGTGCTGCCCATGCCGCTGCTGGTTTTGTTCAGGGTTGCTTGGTAGCTGTTGTTGTGTTTGTTTCTGCTGATGCCTGCGGAGGTCGAATAGCCGTTGTCGAGGCTGACGGAGAGGCCCGCGTGGAAACTCAGTTCGCGCCTGTTGCGGAAGTTTTTATTGGCGCCGGCGTAGAGCGAGGTGCGGTTTTTGAAGCTGCGGCTCCAGCCGAATGAGCCTACGCCGTCGGCGGGACTGCCTTCGGTGTGGGAATGGACGTAGGACAGGCTGAATGAGCCGAGTTTGTCGCTGCTCCAGCCTGCGGATGCGGAGGCGGATGTGGCGGGGTGGCGTGTGGCTTTGAAAAAGTCTGCGCCGTATGCGGTGTCGCCCAGTTCGGCAAATTGCCCGTTGGTACGGCTTGCGCCCGCGCTGAAGGAGAGCCTGTCCCATTGGGTGCTGAAAAACGCGCTGCCGCGCCGTCCTGTTTTGCCCGCAAAGCGGCTTTCGGCATAATTAAGATTGAGTTGTCCGAGCGAACCCAATACGGTATCGGCGGCAATGCCCGCCTGACGGTAGCCGCGCGCGGCTTCGCCGTGGATTTGGGCGGTCAGGGTATTGCTGACACCGTAACGCAGCGTGCCGGAGGCGGCGGGGTCGGATTGGTATTTTGCGGAACGGATGCCGTAATCGCGGCGGACGTAGCCTGCTTCAAACGACCATTCGTTCAAGCCTTTTGCCAAAAGTCCGCTGCCGCCGTAAAGCGGCATATCGACGACGACGGTGCGCCCCAGTACGTCGGTGGCGACGACTTGGGCGTTGCTGCGGCCGCTGATGGACGGCGGCAGGATAAGTTCGTATTCGCCCGCTTCGATGTCGCGGCTCATTTGTTTGACGCCGTCGAGGTAGAGGTCGACCGTGCCGGGCAGGGTGCTTTTACCGAGGTAGGAACGCAGCGGGGCGGTTTGTTTCCACGGGCGGGTGTTGTAAGTGCGGGAGATTTTGATACCGCCGATGCGTGTGCCGCCCCATGAGCCGATTTGTCCGGTCAGGGTGTCGCCGACGGTCAGCGATATGCCTTGTTCGGGCCAGACGGTGCGCCAGTAGGTATCCAGGCGGGCGGTGTTGCCGCGAGAGCCGCTTTCTTTGTTGCGGCTACGGTTGGCAAATTGGGTGTGGTTCAGATAGCCCCAAGGCGTGCTCAGGCGCATTTCGCCGAAAACGCCCTGTGTGCCGTTGCCGGAGCGGTTGCGCGAGATATTGGCGTCATAGTTCAGAACGGCGGCAAAGCCGGGTTTGGCGATGGCGTAGCGGTTTTCCTGCAATGCGCCGATTCGGGCGGTTTTCAGGTCGGGCTGCCATTCGAGGGGGGGCGGTGAGGTCAAGGGTTTGCGCGGCGGCATCGTATTTCGCCTGCAAGCCGTGGATAGAGGAGAGTTCGAACCATACGCCTGCGCCGGGTGTGGACGCGCCGTCCTGAATTTCAGGCACGACGCCGTTTTTGCCTGCTTCGGCAGCTTCTGCGTCGGGCAGGGCAATGCCGTAGGCGCGCAGGGATTCGGGACGCGCATACAGTACGCCGTTGCGCGACATGAAGGGTTCGATACCGTCGCGTATGCTGCCGTTGACTTTGACCTGCGGGTAAACGGTCAGCCACGCCTGCTCGTAGGCAGCAGGCGCCGCCTGCGTCAGGATGTCTTGAGCAGGAGAGGGCAGGGCGTAGAAACACAGCATCAGCGCGGCACTCAGCCGCGTAAGCCGTGTCCTTAGGTCATGGGGCGGCAAACCGTACCTCCGTTTGGATCGGCATACCGTTTATCGTGGCATTCAGACGACCTGTGTTCAGAGAGGCGGGGGAAACTTCCAATTCGCGTTTCCAAGTGTTGCCCGGCAGGACGTAGCCCGCCAAACCGTTTGCCAGCGTCAATGCGTCTTTGGCAGAAGTCGTCTGAAAAGTAATATTGCTCAGTTGCGCATGGGCATTGCCCGTGTTTTCGGCAACCAAAACCGCTTTGCCGTTCGCGGCTTTTTCCGCGCGCCATTGCAGCTTCGGTTCGGCATTGTTTTGAACGTTGACAAACAGCGGCAGCGAATAGCGCATCACCAACTGAATGCCTTTTCGTGGTTTCGCATCGGGGGCGGGCAGCTCGTCCACAATCAGGCGGTAGGCTTCTTCAGCCTGTTTGTCGGACGGTTTGACGCGCATCACGCGGAACTGCTGCTGCGCACCCGTTTCCAGTTTGACCATGGGCGGGCTGGCAATGACGGCATCGGTAGGTTCGAGCACTT
Organism: Neisseria flava; assembly: GCF_982712965.1. Taxonomy (NCBI): domain Bacteria; kingdom Pseudomonadati; phylum Pseudomonadota; class Betaproteobacteria; order Neisseriales; family Neisseriaceae; genus Neisseria; species Neisseria flava. Next base: position 7,268 of record NZ_CEXQBZ010000059.1, read on the forward strand.
CACCGCCGTTTGCGTCCTGCGTCCAGCGGAATACGCGCACTTGTGCCGTCAACGGCTCTGCGCCCTTGTTTCCCAAAGTAAAAATGCCCGCCCGCTGTTTGGCGGGCAGGGAAAGCGATGTCGGACTGACTTGCAAACCGGCGGCATGGTTTGGTAAAACCGCTGCCGCCGTCAGCATACCGACAAGTGTGCTGATTGCTTTTTGCATGAGGATTTTTTAGTTGTTTTGTTTTGAGGGAGTAAACCGGATTAGTAGGTCAGGGTTACTTTTACGCGGTCTTGGTAGGTGTCGGGGGTTTTGTCGGACAATTTATCTTGTGGGATTTTTGCAAATACAGGAAGCATGATGGGTGTATCCAAGCCTTTACCAGTCAGAGAGAGAGAGTTTTGTTCTTTGCCCCACTTAATAGCTGAAATTCCGCCAATTGTTTCATTGAGACCAACTCCGGTAATTTCTGGTTTGTAAAGTTGATACTCGATTTCGTCTGTATTGGAGGTGCCTAATAAACCTTTCAGCTTGCCACTGCCGTCTGCACTTTGGTGATTTTGAGGTTCTAAATGTACTTTGAATACGGTATTTTTACTGCAATTAACCTGGATACCTTGTGTTGTATTGCCTGAGTTGTTGCCTGTTAATTCAGCGCTGTTTTTTTGAGCTTTATGTTCACCAAAATCAATATCTGCTCCTGCAATTGGATCGGCAGCAGAAGCAATTGGAGTTGCCTGACCATGATTTACGACGAAGGTTTCGCAGGAGCCGGTCAATGTCAATTTAACATTGAAGAAATCTGAAGTGCCGCTGTTGATCGGCGCTGCCATTGCAGTATTGCCCATCATCATAAGAGAAGCCAGGGCAAGAGAAGTTAAAGTAAAACGGGTTTTCATCGGAATTTATCCTTGTATGAGACCTTTGCAAAATCCCCCCAAAATCCCCTAAATTCCCACCAAGACATTTAGGGGATTTCTCATGAGCACCTTCTTCCGGCAAACCGCCCAAGCCATGATTGCCAAACACATCGACCGCTTCCCGCTATTGAAGTTGGATCAGGTGATTGATTGGCAGCCGATCGAACAATACCTGAATCGTCAAAGAACCCGTTACCTCCGAGACCACCGCGGCCGTCCCGCCTATCCCCTGTTGTCCATGTTCAAAGCCGTCCTGCTCGGACAATGGCACAGCCTCTCCGATCCCGAACTCGAACACAGCCTCATCATCCGCATCGATTTCAACCTGTTTTGCCGTTTCGACGAACTGAGCATCCCCGATTACAGCACCTTATGCCGCTACCGCAACTGGCTGGCGCAAGACGACACCCTGTCCGA
>NZ_CEXQBZ010000060.1:0-8318 GCF_982712965.1 Neisseria flava
TTGCCTCGCCTTGCCGTACTATCTGTACTGTCTGCGGCTTCGTCGCCTTGTCCTGATTTAAAGTTAATCCACTATACTTCCCCCAAAGGTCGTCTGAAAACCGCTTCGTCGCATCGCCGCACGCATACGGTTTTCATCAGGAAGCCCGTTTCAGACGACCTTCCCGATATGAAATCTTCAGGCTTTGCTATAATCCGCAATCCGCATTTTTTGAGCCACCGCCATGCCGTACGCCCTCGTCCTCCAACTTCCTTCCGCCGAAGCCCTGCCTTCCGCCCTTCTTTCCCGCCTGCCCGAGCCTGATTACGCCGATGAAAAGCGTATGCGTTTCATCGTTGAAGAAGGATTTTCTTTAAGCGGGGCAGACGCGGCGTTACTGAGCAGCCGTCAAATCGACCACGCCGTGTTGCCCGATAGGGCGTTCGGCGAACTCGGGCTGATTGTCAGCGATATGGATTCGACGCTGATTACCATTGAATGCGTCGATGAAATTGCGGCGGGCGTCGGCTTGAAAGACCGCGTGGCGGAAATTACCGAACGCTCGATGCGCGGCGAATTGGATTTCGAGCAGTCTTTGCGCAGCCGCGTCGCCCTGTTGGCGGGATTGGACGAACGGGTTTTGGCGGATGTTTATGAAAATGTTTTGCGGCTCTCACCCGGTGCGGAATTTTTGTTGGACGAATGCAAGGCGCACGGCGTGAAATTCATGCTGGTGTCGGGCGGATTCACATTTTTCACTGAAAGGCTGCAACAACGCCTCGGCTTCGAATACCAACACGCCAATGTTTTGGAAATTGAAAACGGCAAGCTGACAGGTCGTCTGAAAGGCAGAATCATCGACGCGCAGGCAAAAGCGGATTTATTGCGGGAATACCGCAGCCGCCTCGGATTGCAGCCGCATCAGGTTTTGGCGATGGGCGACGGTGCGAACGATATTCCGATGCTCAAAGAGGCAGGCATAGGCGTGGCTTACCGCGCCAAACCGAAAGCGCAGGCAATCGCCGATGCCTGCATCAATTTCGGCGGATTGGAACGCGTCAGAGGTTGGTTTAAATAAACCGCCTGTATCGGTGGTCAAGAGTTTCCCAGTAAAGCAAAGGTCGTCTGAAAAATTTTCAGACGACCTTTTTGCTGTTTGAAATATCGTAATGACTGCAAACGGAATGCCAAAGGACACGCCGTCTCAGCATACCAAAACGGGTTTGCAGCCCGCTCCCGAACACAGCCCTCTTTATCCCCGTAACAGCCTTATCCCTTCTTCCTACCAAACGGAACAATAGGCAATTAATCAACACGGGTATTACTATTATTCAAATAATTTAATTATGCCTCAAAAATATTGACTTAAATCAAACAAAACCGTTTTCTTACTCACAAACTGCCTGACATTCTTTATACTACCAAAGAAGTAATTAACTACAACTAATGAACTAGACCAATAAAAGGAGCTCTAAGAATGAAACACCAGCTACTCCTTCTGCCGATTGCCTTAGCCGTATCCCAAGCTTGGGCAGATACAGACCCCGTTCCCGAAGAGACTGTTACCCTTTCTCCTGTCACCGTCACCGGCACACAACAAGAAAAAGCTAACCGCGTTACTTTCAACCCCAAAGCTGCTTTGCAACCCCTCCCTGCCGGAGACGGGGCAGACCTTTTACAATCTGTCCCCAACATGAGCATCATCCGCAAAGGCGGTAGCTCGGGCGATCCGTTGTTCCGCGGCTTGGGCGGCTCGCGCCTGTCGATTAACGCCGACGACCAGTTTATTTACGGCGGTTGCGGTATGCGTATGGACCCGCCGACTGCCTACATCCACCCAAACTCTTTTGACAAAGTCGTCGTTACCAAAGGCCCTCAAACCGTAACCCAAGGCATGGGTTTGGTCAGCGGCTCGGTGCAATTCATCCGCAAAGACCCTGATTTCAGCGAAAAACCCTACAACATCAACGCCTCCCTGACCGCGGGCAGCAACGACCGCCGCGACGGCTCGCTTGAAGCCGAATTCGGCGGCAAATACGCCTACGTCCGCAGCAATATTTCCCATAACGAAGCCGACGACTACAAAGACGGCTCAGGCAAAAGCGTCCACTCCCATTTCAAACGCGACAGCCAAATGCTGCAACTGGGTGTTACTCCAACAGAAAATACCACCATCGCCGGCACATACGAACGCAGCAGAGCCAAGGTTGCCTACGCCGACCGCATGATGGACGGCAGCAAATTCGACCGCGACGCATGGAATGTCCGCTTTACCCAGCGCAACCTCACCCCTTGGTTCAGCGAACTCGAACTGCGCTACGGTGAAAGCGAAATCGACCACGTCATGGACACATACAGCCTGCGCACCATCCGCAATCCCGCAGGCAAACAGATTAAAAACGCCAACAACCCCAAACGCAATACCGACACAGGTCGTCTGAAAGCCACCTTCGATTGGGACAAACTCAATCTGCAAACAGGTCTGGACTATCTGGACGACGTCCATGTCGTGCGCAATGAGCACGGCGGTGACGGCTACCGCCACAAGCCTTTTATGCCCAACCAAAGTTTCAAACAATGGGGCGTTTTCACCGAAGCCGCTTGGCAGCAAACCGACAAACAACGTTGGGTAGCAGGCTTGCGCCACGACCGTGTCAAAGCGGATTATGATTCCGCAGACGTAACCGATCCCGCCTTGAAACATCAGAAATTCAACTTGAATTCCGGTTTCTTACGTTGGGAACGTGATACAGATAACGGCTTGAAATACTACGCCGGATTCGGTATCGCCGAACGCTCTCCCGACTACTGGGAACGTCTGCGCGCCAAAAAGAAAATCATCCATCCCGAACAAAACCGCCAAATCGATGCGGGCATCATCTGGAAACGTCCTAACCTCCATGCCTCCGTATCCGTATTCGGCAGCGATGTCAAAAATTTCATCATACTCGAACGCCAAGGCACAGATTTAGGTGTACGCAACGTTAAAGCCTCGCGTTTCGGCGGCGAAGCCGAAGTCAAATGGACGTTTGCACCTAATTGGGAAATTGGCAGCAGCCTCGCCTACACCCACGGCAAAAACCGTACCGACGGCAAACCTTTGGCACAAACTCCGCCGCTCGAGTGGAATAACACCCTCGCCTTCGACAACGGCAAATTCAGCGCAGGCGCTTTATGGCGCGTCGTGGCGAAACAAAACCGTTACAGCAAAGGTCAAGGCAATATCGTCGGTCAGGACATCGGCGCCTCTTCCGGCTTCGGCGTACTCTCGCTCAATGCCGGCTGGAAATTCAGCAAATACGCCACCTTGCAGGCCGGTATAGACAACGTGTTCAACAAAACCTATGCCGAATTCGTCAGCAAAGGCGGCGACCCTTCAGCAGGCACGCAAACCTTGCGCGTCAACGAACCCGGCCGTACCGCTTGGTTGAGACTGCAAGCGAAATTCTGATGTTGCGTTGAGAAAGTGAAAGGTCGTCTGAAAACCCGATTGTGGGTTTTCAGACGACCTTTTCTATAAATTGAGGAAAGGGCAAATCTCAAGCTATCCTCGTTCCTTCGTTGGTATAGTGGATTAACTTTAAATCAGGACAAGGCGACGAAGCCGCACACAGTACAGATAGTACGGCAAGGCGAGGCAACGCCGTACTGGTTTAAAGTTAATCCACTATAAAAATGACAGTATCGGGTTAAGCATAGTCATATTCTATTTGAGTTTACCCAAATCCTTAACAATCCGATATTGCAACACGACAAACCAAAACCCGCCCTATCGTACGGTAAAAAAAGTCGTCTGAAAACCAAATTTGATTTTCAGACGACCTTTAGTGTTCCAACGCATTAAACTGCTATTTGCCTGCTTTCAGCGATTGCCACAGGCGGACGCTCAGGCGGCTTGCATCTGTTGATTTGGGCGATACGATAAAACTTTTCTCCATCAATTCCTTGGTTGGGAAAATAGACGCATCGCCGGTATATTTCTCGTCCATCAATGCGCGTGCAGGGCGGCTGGCGGGGGCATAGGTAACGAAATTGCCGTTTTGCGCCGCGACTTCGGGATCGAGCGTGTGGTTGATGTATTTATGCGCATTGGCGGTATTTTGGGCGTCGCGCGGAATCATCAGGGAGTCTACCCAGATGCCGACGCCGCTTTTTGGTGCTAAAACTTCGATTTCGACGCCGTTCTTCGCTTCTTGCGCGCGTGTTTTGGCGATATTCAAGTCTCCGCCGTAACCGACTGAGACGCAAAGGTTGCCTGCCGCCATGTCATCAATATAGCCTGACGAAGTGAAGCGTTTGATGTCGGGGCGCACTTTTTTCATCATGTTGACGGCGGCTTTGATGTCGTCGGGATTTTCGGTATTCGGGTCTTTGCCCAAATAATGCAGCGCGAGCGGGATTTGTTCGATGGCGCTGTCAAAATAGCTGATGCCGCAGGATTTCAGCTTTTTGGTGTATTCGGGATTGAACACCAAATCCCATTCGTTTTCGGGCAGTTGATCCGTTCCCAAAGCTTTTTGAACCAGTTTTTTGTTGATGGCGAGCGTGTTGATACCCCAAAAATATGGGACAGCGTATTGGTTGCCCGGATCGACTTTTGCCATCATGGCAAGCAGGTCGGCATCGATGTTGGCGTAGTTCGGGATTTGGCTTTTGTCGATTTTTTGGTACGCGCCGGCTTTGATTTGGCGTCCGACGTTGGCAATGGACGGGGCAACGAGGTCGTAACCGGATTTGCCGGTCAAGAGCTTGGCTTCGAGGGCTTCGTTGCTGTCGTAGTAGTCGTAGCGGACGTTGATATGCGTATTTTTTTCGAACGCTTCAAGCGTGGCGGGGTCGACGTAGTCCGACCAGTTGTAAATATTGAGCTTGTCGGACGCAGTATGGGAAGAAGGGGCGGAAGATTCTGCGGCGGTTTGTTGTCCGCCGCTGCATGCAGTCAAGACGAGGCCGATGAGTGCCGCCGCCATTGAAGTTTTTTTCATGGATACAGTCCTTTTGCGAAAGAGGAAAACATTGCAGCGGTGGCAGCGGTTTATACGAACTGTCCACATGCAAAAGGTTAACTGTGGGGGCGGCCGGCATATGCCTCGGGCCCTTGATTCAGCAGGTTCGCATTAAACGGCAAAATCCCTGTCGGCGCAATAGGTTAGACAGGAAAATTTCTTCTTTTTTTCGTTGTTTTCAGCTATGGTTTTCTTCATAAACAAAAAAATATTCAGACGACCTGTTACATACTGGCCACACATAAATTTTCCCTATCCGCACACCCATGCCCTTTGCCTAAAACCCATGTTATTTGCTATACTTTTTGAGAATTATTTTTAATTAAATTAAATCCAAAATTCCCGCATGACTACTCCCAACTCCGCCACCGTAACCGACCACACCCGCCAATGGCTCGTAAAAGCCGTCATCGGGCTCAACCTCTGCCCCTTCGCCAAAGCACCGCACGTCAAAAACCTCGTGCGCATCAGCGTCAGCCAAGCCCGTCATCTGGACGGTTTCCTTGAAGACCTAGACCGCGAATTGCAGCTTTTGGGCGACACGCCCGCTGACGAGCTGGAAACCACCCTGCTTGTCCACCCGACCCTATTCCCCGACTTCGACACCTTCAACCAAATGCTCGACATCGCCGATGCCGCCGTTGTCGACAACGGTTTGGAAGGCATTATCCAAATCGCCCCGTTTCATCCCGATTTCCAATTTGAAGGCACGGATTCAGACGACATCGGCAACTACACCAACCGCTCGCCCTACCCCACCCTGCACCTCATCCGCGAAGACAGCATCGCCAAAGCCGCACAAGCCTTTCCCGATGCCTCCGCCATTTTCGAGCGCAATATCGCCCTGCTCGAAAAAATGGGACATGAAGGCTGGGACAAACTCGATATTCCCCGCTGCCCATTTGATCACGGCAAAACCAAAGCATTCGAATAAAACCTACAACAAAACAACAATATGATTCGCTACTTACTCATCTTTTGCGGCGCAGTTTCCTTACTTTTAGGTATCATCGGCATTTTCCTACCATTGCTGCCAACCACGCCTTTTGTCCTGCTCGCCGCCGCCTGTTGGGCAAGAGCTTCGCCCCGTTTCCACCGCTGGCTGCACCAACACCGCTATTTCGGCCCCATGATACAAAACTGGGAAAACAACGGCGCCGTCCCGCGCAAAGCCAAAATCTTCGCCATCAGCATGATGGGCCTATCCTGCATCTTCATGTTTTGGCGCTTCCCCGAACAATGGTGGATAGGCGCGGCATCGACATTAGGTTGCGGCTGCGTCGCCGTCTGGATGTGGCTGCGTCCCGAACCCTGATTCGTGTTCAAAATCCAAGGTCGTCTGAAAACGCGGCTTCCGTTCCGAAACCGTATTTTCAGACGACCTTTTGTCATTTCAAAGTATCGGTTTTAAAATATCGGTAACACAAACCATCAAAAGGAAAGCCGTCATGGCACAATTCTTCGCCATCCACCCCGACAACCCGCAGGAACGCCTGATCAAACAAGCCACCGACATCGTCCGCAACGGCGGGGTTGTCGTGTACCCTACCGACTCCTGCTACGCGCTCGGCTGCAAACTCGGCGACAAAGCCGCGATGGAACGCATCCTTGCCATCCGCAAAATCGACTTGAAACACCACCTGACCCTCATGTGCGCCGATTTAAGCGAATTGGGCACTTACGCCAAAGTCGACAATGCCCAATTCCGCCAGCTCAAAGCCGCCACCCCGGGCAGCTACACCTTCATCCTACAAGCCACCAAAGAAGTCCCCAACCGTACGCTGCACCCGAAACGCAAAACCATAGGCCTGCGCGTTCCCGACAACAACATCGCCTTAAGCCTGTTGCAGGAATTAGGCGAACCACTGCTCAGTTGCACCCTAATGCTGCCCGAAGACGACGAGCCGCTGACCGATCCTTACGAAATCCGCGACCGCCTCGAACACGCCGTCGATTTGGTGATTGACGGCGGCTGGTGCGGCACCGAGCCGACCACCGTCATCGACATGACTGACGGCACGGAACTCATCCGCCAAGGCAAAGGCGACATCGCCCTATTCGGTCTGTAAGCCTAAAAAACTAAAAGGTCGTCTGAAAACCCAAATCCGTTTTCAGACGACCTTTTTATGCCAATTCTTTTGCTGCCACACCACATCTCTCACGTTTTGTACCATGAAACTCTATGTTGCCGGTCATATTCAGATATAATAACGACCTTCAAAAATAATTCCCTCAATAATTACATTACGGAAACAACAAATGGAAAATACCCAAACTCCCTCCCGTTGGCGTTTTGCCCTCAAAAACGCAGGCTGGCATCTTGTCGTCAGCCTGATTCTTGCAGGCCTCGCGGCACTTTTGGTCTTCGCTGTCTGGTATCCCTACCCCTATTCAGAACTGACGGGCGGATTGAATTTGTACACACTCGTCGTCTCGGTCGATATTGTCTGCGGCCCTCTGCTGACACTGATTCTCGCCAGCCCAAAGAAAAAACTGCGCGAACGCATTACCGATTTTTCTTTGGTCGGCATCATCCAGCTCGCCGCGCTGGTTTACGGCTTACACAGTGTTTCCTTAGCGCGCCCTGTCGTTGCAGCCTTTGAAAAAGACCGCATCAACATTGTTACCGCCGCTGAAATCGACGAAGCGGATTTAGCAAAAGCCCCTGAAGAAATGCGCCAACTGCCGTGGTTCGGTATCGAACGCGTTGCCCTGCGCGATCCTGCATCCATCGAAGAAGCCAACGAAAGCCTCAGCCTTTCGCTTAAAGGTATAGAACCCAGTATGCGCCCGAATTGGTGGCAGCCCGACAGTCCTGCCGAACGCGCGAAAATCCGCAGTGCGATGAAACCCTTGGTACAACTTGCCATCGCCCGCAACATGAGCGAAGCGGACATCCTCAAAACCGCTTCCGTCAAACAAACTGACAAACCTCTGTTTTTCCTGCCGCTTACCAGCGGTAAAATCAAAAACTGGATTGTCGTCATGGATGAAAACGCCGACTTCCTGGGCTACGCGCCGATTGACGGCTTTATCGACAAAAAGCCCGAATTTAAAGAAAAAGTTATCTGACGGACAATAAGTCGTCTGAAAACAGATTCCGCCCAATACCGCCGATAAAATTTCAGACCATCCCTCACCGTCAAAATGGCCGAACTCGAAAACAGGGATTCGGCCTTTTCCTTTAAAGCCACCCTATCCGGTGGTATGATGGAACACATCCGCATCATCAGATAGATATAATATGGGGACGCCCAATATAGTGGATTAAATTTAAACCAGTACGGCGTTGCCTCGCCTTGCCGTACTATTTGTACTGTCTGCGGCTTCGTC
>NZ_CEXQBZ010000061.1:0-8290 GCF_982712965.1 Neisseria flava
AAACGCCAAGTGTTTTATTCTTGAATCTGTTCAAACCACTAGTACCATAGTGTTGCACTTGAAATCCGAATCCAAGGACGTTTCTGTTTAACGGGAAAAATAAAAACAGGATGAGGCCTTTGCAATAACATAAGTTATAGTGGATTAACTTTAAACCAGTACGGCGTTAAGTTGCCTTGCCGTACTATCTGTACTGTCTGCGGCTTCGTCGCCTTGTCCTGATTTAAAGTTAATCCACTATATTTCAGCTATCCTTTCATCACAGGTTTGACGGTATATTACCTATTTCCCCACAAACCGTAGATATTTGAGAAAACTCTTTATCGGCTGGTAATTAGCCTGCTGCTTATCCCGACTCCGAGTTACTGTAATTTTTGATATGGCAAACATCCGAAACGTCGTCTGAAAACGGGCAATCCGTTTTCAAACGACGTTTTATCAAACACGATAAACCTCTTTCGACTACCCACGGATCAATCATCCCAGGCGTTCATCGTCCTCTCCCGCCAAACCGTGCAGCAACAATCCCAATATATCCTGCGGCAGTTTTTGCGGAGCAGCGGCATAAAGCGCGGCCAGTTGCGGATGGCGCATCAATATATCCGCCTGACGGATGAACAGGTCGATGAGTTCCACCGGCAAATCGGGCTGAATCAGGCGGCGTTGTTGCAGGGTGTGGAAGAAGCTGCGCATAAAGGCGTATTTTTCTTCGTTCAACTCATGGAAAAACCGCTCCAGCTCCAAATCGGTGTTTTCTTCGATGTCACGCAGGAAGGCGGCGGAATAGAGTTCTTCAAACGATTGTTTTTGTAGGACAAACACGGCTTCGGCGGCTTCGCGCAGGTTGCATTGCCGTGCAAGCAGCGCCTCAAATTCGGCACGGACGCGGTTTTTCTGTTCGGTAACGATTTCCTGCAAGAGCGCGTTTTTGCCGCTGTAATATTTGTAAAAGGTAACGCGGCTGACGGCGGCCTCGGCACAGATTCCGCCTACGGATACGGCGGAAAAGCCGTGTTCGCGGAACAGGCGGCGGGCGGTGTCGGCGATGGTTTGTTGTTTGCTGGCGGTCATGACGGTAGGAAGGTTTTGATTTTGTTCATAAAGGGTTTTCATTAAAGTTATCCGCAAGTCGGATACTCATCATATTTCCCCACGACGGCAATGGCAATACGGCGGCGTTTCAGACGACCTCTTTCCTTATCCCGCCGCTCCGCCCTGCGGACAGGGGGCTGTCGGATGCTTAGCAGGTCAAAATCATAAAGGTTACAGAATCGCCCTCCCCCAACCTTCTCCCGCCGAACGGGAGAGGGAATTGTTTTTTAGATGGTTCACTATAAAAAGGGGGGATGTAAAGTGAATGATAAATACTTGCATTCCTGTTTTTTGTTTCTTATACTTTACATTAATAGTTTGTTTTATGTAAATGTGTAAACAACAAATATTTGCATACTGCCGGAGCGGTTGGATTGTCTGATGTTCAATCCGCCCCGACGTATGTCGTCTGAAAGGATAAGGAAATGCAGAAACACACCCTCCGCCGCCTCCCCCTATTGATTGCCGCCGCCTTTGCCTCCGAATGGATTTATGCCGCCGATACGGCGCAAGATGCGGAACAAGTGCAGTTGGAAGAAGTCGTCGTCACCGGCGAACGCACCAACCGCAGCGGCTTTGAAACCGCCACATCCAACCGCGTTTTCACCGCGCCGAACATCGACCGCAGCGGCCACAATCTTTCCGCAACCGACTTGCTCAAACAGACCGTGAACACGGTGGACTTGGGCAGCGGCAACGATTTGCCGACCGTGCGCGGCGTGGACGGCTCCGGCCCCGCCGTCGGCGCAGTGGCGTTTTTCGCGGGCACGCGGCCGCGCCTGAACCTGTCCATAGACGGCCGCTCCGCCACTTACAATGAATTCGCCTTCGGCACGCAGTCGCTGTGGGACATGCAGCAAGTGGAAGTCTTGCGCGGGCCACAAAGCCATGTGCGCGGGCAGAACGCGGTGGCGGGCGCGGTGGTGATGCGTTCCAAAGATCCGACCAACGAATGGGAAGGCGCGCTGCGCTTGGGTTTTGGCAACCAAAAAACGCGTAATGTCGCCGGCGCAGTGTCCGGTCCGATTGTGAAAAACAACCTTGCCTTCCGCCTGAGCGCGGAGCGGCAGCAGCGCGAAAGCTACGAACCGTTCGTGTCCTACGAACCGACCGGCAACCCGCGCCGTGTGGAAAACACCAACGTGCGCTTCAAACTCCTGCTCACGCCCGAAAACCATCCCGATTTTTACAGCCGCCTGACGCTGAACCACATCCGTTCGCGCGCACCGCAAAACGAAATCATGGGCAATACCGCCAGCCGCCGTTTTTTAAAAGAAAAGCCCGTGTTCGTAACCGGCTCGACATCGGGCATCTGGGACGTATCGTGGCAGCTTAACGACTATCTGAAACTGGAAAACAAACTGGTTTACGGCCGCTACCACAACGAGCGGCTGCACCTGCCGATGACCGTCAGCCCGCAAGGCGTGCCCGCCGAACTCAAAGGCCGCGAACTGCAATGGGAGCCGGTATTGCATTTTTCAAACAAAGGTCGTCTGAAAGGCCTTGCCGGGCTGCACTACTTCCGCAGCAAACAAGACGAATGGGTAGATATCCGCAGCGTCGGCGGCCGCAACACCTTTGATGACCGCAACAGTGTGCGCGCCCTGTTTGCCGAAACCACATACAGCCCCAGCGAAAAATGGGACATCACAGCCGCCGCCCGCCTTGAAAAAGAAACGCACAAACGAAGCGGCGGCAGCGGCGCACTGCACCTTGATTTAGACAAAGGCCAGACCGTATTCCTGCCCAAAATCGACATCGCCTTCAAACCCACCGACCAATGGGTCAGCGGCATCAAAGCCGCGCGCGGCTACAACCCCGGCGGCGCGGGCATCACCTTCGGCCGCCCCGTCGTAACCTACACTTATGAGCCCGAATATGTGAACAACTACGAGTGGTACACCCGCTGGCGCAGCGCAGACCGCCGCCTGCAACTCTCCGGCAACCTGTTCCTAAACCACTACCGCGACATGCAGCTCCCCTTCTATCTCGGCACCAACTCCGTCGTCATCCGCAACGCCAAAAAAGTCCATACCTATGGCGTAGAACTTGCCGCCGACTGGCAGGCCACCGACAGCCTGAAACTCACCACCGGACTGGGACTGCTCAACACCAAAATCAAAAGCTATCCCAACAGCGGCATCGAAGGCAACAAACTCGGCCGCGCGCCCAAATACACCGCCAACATCGGCGTGAAATACCTGAACGACAAAGGCTGGGAAGCCGGCGGCGACGTGCGCTTCTACGGCGGCTACTATTCCGCCGCCGACAATGCCGAATCAGGCAAAATCGGCGCGTACAACCAAGTCAACCTCTACACCGCCTACAACTTCAAACAAGGCCGCGTCTCGCTCTACGCCGACAACGTGTTCAACCGCCGCCGCCCCATATTCATTTCCAGCGCCGACCGCCAAGACGCGCTCTACCAACGCCCCAGAAGCGTGGGCGTGAGCGCGGAATGGAAGTTTTAGGCGGAGCTGAAATGATGGAGGTCGTCTGAAACGGCCGTAACAACCGATTATCGTCATTAGCTTACGCAAGTCCGCTTCGCTACCCCCGCGCAGGCGGGAATCCAGACCTATCCGCACAGAAACTTATCGGATAAAGAAGTGCCCTTGAGTCTCCATTCTGGATGCCTGCCTGCGCGGGAATGACGGCACAAGAAGTCTAATAAAAAGCCAAGCATAAATGCCCAACTATTGACCTACCCTGCTTCCCCAAAACACCCAAAGGAACCCCATGCACTACTTCACCCCTGCCAAAACCCTGCCCGAAGGCACTGTCTACCTGACCGACCTGACCCACGTCGCCGACTTCGCCGACTGGCTGGCCGAATTCGAAACCCTGTTAGACCAAAACCGCCGCTTCGCCACCGTCTGCACCCCCATGCGGCGGCAGGTGAGCGACGAACAGCGCATTGCCGACCGCAAAACCTACATCGAATGGATAAAGGCACACCGGCCGCAACTCGCCGAACGCTGCGCCGCCATGCTCCTCATCGAACCCGACGCGGCGCAACTGGCTTTCTTCCGCGAACAATCGTCCAAACTCGCTCCCGCGCTGGGCGTGAACTACATCGTTGAAGCCGACGAGCAAACCGCCCTGCAAAAGGCAGAAGAAGCATTGAAGGTCGTCTGAAAACAGAATCCATGCTCCGGCAGCGGCTTTATAGTGGATTAACTTTAAATCAGGACAAGGCGACGAAGCCGCAGACAGTACAGATAGTACGGAACCGATTCACTTGGTGCTTCAGCACCTTAGAGAATCGTTCTCTTTGAGCTAAGGCGAGGCAACGCCGTACTGGTTTAAAGTTAATCCACTATATCATTGAGATTCTGGCGCATTCTGTTATTTGCAATCCCTCCCAAAAAACTTTCCTCAAGCCCTATGAACTGGAAAAAGTTTTCGTATCCATCCCAATGTAAAAGGTCGTCTGAAACCTTAAACCTGGTTTTCAGACGACCTTTTAAAGCATGCCCCAATACTATATGGGTAGCCTAATTAATCCAATTGCGCCACAGAAACAGGAAGCCCGCGGACAGAAGCCAGTATGGTATTTGCCGATTTCTGCTGCTGACGGAACGCAGCCATGTTGGTTGGCGTCAGCTTAGGTGTCGGCAGGGCAACCGTAGTCGGGTTGACAGGCTGACTGTTCACCCGTGCTTCATAGTGCAGATGCGGACCAGTAGAACGTCCCGTCGTACCAACAAATCCGATCACTTCGCCTGCACGCACCGTACCTTGGGCAGGGGTAAACGCGCTCATATGCCCGTATAAGGTTTCAACGCCGTTAGAATGGCGGATCATAACGGTATTACCGTAGCCGCCCTTCCAGCCTTTGAAGGTAATCACGCCGTCAGCGGTCGCTTTAATCGGCGTACCGGAAGGAGCCGCGTAGTCAATACCGGTATGCATACGGACGGTATGCAAAACGGGGTGGACCCGGTAACCGAATGGCGATGAAATGCGCGTATAGACGACAGGTTCGATGTTGAAGCCCGCTTTTTGCTGGAGCGATTTACCGCTTTGATCATAATAGCTGCCGCTCTCTTCGTCGCCTTTACCCTGGCTGTAATAATAGGCTTGATGGTTTTTACCGCCTTTGACGATTTCAGCCGCCAGAATATTGCCCGTACCCATTTGTTGTCCGCGGAAATACATACTGTCATACAGCAATCGTATTACATCGCCTTCTTTCAAATCCTCCAAGCTCAGTACGTCGGAGAAAATTTCGCTCAGCGACTCGCGGATTTCGACAGGAATTTCCGCCTGCGCCATTGCACCGCGTGCGGAAGTGCGGACAACGACGGAACGCAGGGTCGGCATGGTCTTCATATCCACTTCTGAAGTAGAAGCCTGCCATTTGCCTTTGACTTTTTCCAAAGCGACAAGGTTGCGCTCAAGCTCTTCATCCGTGAAAAACTGTACGTCGGTAACTTGTCCCGAAGCATCGATGCGGATATTGACAGACTGGTTGGCGCGCAAATGTTGCATATCGCGTTCCGCACTGTTTTTCGCCATGATTTGCTTGATGTCGGTTTGGGGCACACCCATGCGGGTAAGTACATCGGCGAGGGAATCGCCCTGCTGAACAACTTCTTGCGCCCAGTAACTGGACTGAAAATTACCGGCTTCAACATAAACCGCCGGCAGTTCTTCAGAAACGCGCTCGACTTTGAATCCTTGATACTCGGGAACAGGTTCGGTTACTGCATAGGCAGTCATCGCGCCGGAAACAGGCAAAAGGATGCCCAACAGAGACCAACGGATAGGTTTGTTGTGCCAAAATCGGCGCAATAAGGGAAATCGGGTTGTTTCGATCACGAATTATCCTTTTAATGCGGCGGTGCGGCTGCTTTATCAATCCGCACGGGCAATGTGATTTTCATTTAAAAGAAGGCTGTCTGCTATTTATCCGTCTTTCAGACGACCTTTTTCATATTTCGGCAAACAGCACAATGGGGAACCAAGGGCGTATTATCAAGGCTATTGTTTTGATTTACACCCGTTTTTTCTGAAATTTACGTCCGTAATTATATCACAATCGCGTATATTGCCTCAAACACCCCATCCCATAGCCATTTGGGAATGGCCGGCATTCTCCCTTAAAATGATGCTTTTTCCCAACCTGCCGCCCGCCATGAACCTGACCCTTGCCATTCCGTCGCTTAACCGCCAAAGCGACGAATCCGTCCCCCCTCTTGCCCTGCCAGCCTTCAACCGTCTGCTTCGCTTCGGACATTTACACAAACAAGCAGTTGAAACATCAAAATTTTACGGGCGTTATTTATGGGACGGCAGCCTGCTCGAACATGCAAAAACTGCTGCAAACGTTCCACAGCAACAACCTGCTGCATTAGCTTCCCCGCTATGGCAGCAGATGGGTTTGCACCAAGTTAGCGTCGTTGGCGGTGAATATATCGATATTGCCACTGACGAGGCAGACAGATTGTGTCGCGAACTGTCCGATTTTTATCAGGACGAGGGTTGGCGGTTCGTCCCCGTTCGCCCCGATTTGTGGCTTGTCTTATTACCCAATCCGCAAGACTGGCAAATTAAGCCTGCATTGGATATTTACGGACAAATGGGGTCGTCTGAACAAGCATCAGGCAAAGATAGCGGACAATGGCTGGCCAAGCAGACAGAAATCCAAATGTGGCTGCACCAACACCCAATCAACAACATTCGCAACCAACTCGGAACACCGCCGATAAACGGTCTGTGGCTGTGGCATGATATTCAAGGGACGCAGCAATCACCCTCCCTTTTCTCCGACAGCCCGTGGGCGCAATTTGCCTCCGGCCGCGTAGATGTACCATACGACTTTCGTGCCTTTGCCTCTTGGATGCAAGAAACAGGAACAGACACTGCTGTCATTTTTATGGATGATTTGGCCGTTACCGGATCGACGGCAGACGTACTGGCCTACCAAGATATTTTGCAGGATTGGGAACAACGCTGGTTTCACCCGATTTGGCAGGCGCTGCACACAGGTCGTCTGAAAAATCTGACCTTGATGACCGATGGGGAAAACGGCGGCGCATTAACACTCACACCGAAATCGCGTTGGAAATTTTGGCGGGCGGAAAAAACGTTTACAGGGATTTGGTAAATTGAATCACCAAAGGTCGTCTGAAAAAGTCGTTATGTGATTTAAGTTTTAGAAGAAATCCAACTTCCATCATCCTTCCAGCCATGAATTTCAAATAAAACCAATTTATCCCTCATACAAGATATAAAAAAGGTCGTCTGAAACCCTATTTTGGATTTCAGACGACCTTTGCTTCAGCTAAGAGCCGTTAGCTTACCACTGGTACAACGCACCTGCTCCGACACCGACGTGGCCGTCTGTGTTGGCAGAGAAGTTGCCTTTAACAACCCAGTTACCGCCGTCGCTCATCGCAGACACGCCGATTGCCATGGCGGATTGACCACCGTAGTAGCCGCTACCCACGCCGATACCGGTCGCACCCGGACGGGTTACTTGCGGAATCGAGCCTTGTGCAATCGCACCCGCTACACCTGCGTAGGCTTTTTTGCCGACGTTTGCAATGTTGTTTTGCAGAGCGTTACCCATGCCGACAAGCTGGTTCAGGTTGACCGCATCGGTACCTTCTTTCGCCGGAGCGACGTTGGTAATGCGTTGTCCGCCGTTGTTCAGACCAATTGGGCTGAGGCTGACGGTATTCGCCGGATTGTACGCAGTTGGCGCACCAATACTAATGCCTTGAGCGTTAACGGTTACGCCGCCTGTCGTGACGCTGTCTACTTTCAGGTCTTTGTTGAGGCCGACCTGAATGCCGTTCGAACCTGCGGTGGTGGTGATGTTGGCATCGCCTTTAACGGCTACGGTATCACCCAGTTTGTTGGCAACGGTCGTACCGCTGTCACCTGCGAAGCTGATGCCTTTGTTGTCTACTGCGTCTTTCGCCGCTACGCCTTTGGCGATGTCGTCTTTGACGGCTTTAGACAGGTCAACCGCGTAGTCGGTTACGTTGTTGGCATCTTTTTTGCCTTTGGTCACGACGATTTTGTCGGAACCTGCGGAGACGCTCGCACCATCAGCATTAATGGTGTAAACAGTTTGTTTGTTCGCACCTTGTTTGCTGCTGACGCTGGCAATGTTGGTACCGGCTTCGACTTCTGTCTTAGCAGCAGCGGTCAGACGGTTCAACTGTCCAACATTTACTGCATCAGT
>NZ_CEXQBZ010000062.1:0-7728 GCF_982712965.1 Neisseria flava
ACCCCCCCGCTACCGGTTGCTGCAACAGCAATTTGTTCCTTCCCCCGTCCGGCGGGGGAAGGTTAGGATGGGGGTGGTTTTTTGGGTTTAGGTAAAATCAAATTCGTGCAAGCCGTAGAACCAACTTCTCCCTCCAGACGGGAGAGCCAGCCGCCTGCAACGTGGGTTCTACCCACGAATGAACGGATATGATTGGATTCGGATGTTCGGGCGGCAGGTCGTGGGTGAAACCCACGCTACAGGTTTGGTTTGTCCTAAGCCTGTGTCCACTTGACGGAAAGGTCGTCTGAAAACTGGAATACTTAGTTTTCAGACGACCTTTTACAGGGAGAGGTTGACGGATAGAACCTATGCGCCGTCAGGTTTCAGACGACCTGTGTTCACGCGCTGAGCAGGGTTTGGGCGAGGAAGCCGCCTTTTTCGACGCCGGGGAGGATGAAGAAATAGCCGCCGCCGAAGGGGCTGATGTATTCTTCCAGCGGTTCGCCGTTGAGCAGGTTTTGGACGAAGATGAAGCCGTCGGCGAGGTTGGCTTGGTAGCAGATGAACACTAAGCCAACGTCGAGCTGACCGTTGGCGGCGAGGCCGCGGGAGTAGTTGAAGGCGCGGCGGTAGAGCAGGTGTTTTTTCATGAACTCGGGGTCGCGCGGGTTGGCGAGCCTCATGTGGCTGTCTTTGGGGGTGGTTTTGCCGTCGGGGTCTTTGGCGAAGTCGGCGGTATCGCCCTCTTTTTTGCCGTCCATGGGGGCGCCGCTGTATTTGCGGCGGCCGAAGATTTCGGTTTGTTCCTGCAAGGGGGTTCTGTCCCAGAATTCGACGAAGTGGCGGATGAGGCGGACGGCTTGGTAGCTGCCGTTTTTCGCCCAGGCGGGTTCGTCTTGGCTGTTGGCGGCGATGCCTGTCCAGAGGACTTGGTCGGCAATTTTGGGATCGGACACGTCGGGGTTGCCGGAGCCGTCGCGGAAGCCTAAGAGGTTGCGGGCGGCGATGGCGCCGGGTTCGGCTTTGGGCAGCCAGCCGTCTATGCTCCAGCGGATGACGGCGGTTTGGGCGGTGTTTTTGATGATGTCGCGCAGGGCGGCTTGGCAGGTTTCGGGGGTGAAGGCGCAGATTTGGAGGCTGAGGTCGCCGTCGCACCATGATTTTTGGAGGCGGTCGTTGGGGAAGTCGCGCATTTCTTGGAGGTGGCGGGGTTTTTTGTCTTTGAGTCCGAAACGGTCGTCAAAGAGGCTGCTGCCGACGCCGACGGTGATGGTGAGGCCGTCGGGGCGGAATGTTTTGCCGAGTAGGCCGCTGCCTGCGGGGGGGAGTTTTTCGTCGCCGTCTTGGTATTCGCCGCCTTGGGTGAGGAATTCGATGCGGGCGGTGAGGGTGCGGAAGAGGTTTTCGAGTTGTTTGGGGTCTTTGGCGGTTACGTCGAAGGCGCACATGATGCCGAAGAGTTGGTGCGGGGTGGTGATGCCGGCCTGGTGGGTGCCGTAGCAGGGGTAGGCTTGCGGTGAGTGTTCGTTGTGGCGGGTCTCGGCGGCGGTTTCGCCTTGTTGTTTGCCGGCAAACCAGCCTGCCGCGCCGGCTGCGCCTGCGGCGAGGACGGTTTTGAACAGGGTGCGTTTCGTCGGTTGGGTGGGTTGTGGGTTGTTGTCTTGGCTCATAATGGAGTCCTTTGCGGGGGATTCGGGCGGCGGTATGTACGCGGGTGTTGTGTTTACAGTTGGCTGTTTTGAATGTTCAGACGACGTTTAAGGTCGTCTGAAAACTTTGAATCGTCGTTTAGTAAGGGTTACATGGTTTCGAAATGTATTGGGTATGGTGGCAAGGTGTGCCGCGGTTTTAGTTTTTTTCGTGGGCAAAGCCCACGCTACGACTGCGATTACTGCTGTCAGCGATAAGTTTTCAGACGACCCCTTGTATTTCTTCAAAAGGTCGTCTGAAACGGGCGGGTCAAGTTTATTTGAGGCCCAGTGTGCCGCGCAGTTGGCTCAGGTCTTCGGCAAGGGCGTTAATTGGTGCCTGAAGGGTTTTGCGGTCTTCGTCGCTGAGTTTGTCGTAGGTTTCAAAGCCGTCTTTGGTTTTGTATTTGGCGAGGATGTCGGTTACTTGTTTGAAGTTGGCATCGACTTTCTCGAGCAGGGCTTTGTTTTTCTCGGCAATCATCGGACGGAAGAGTTCGACGATTTTTTGCGCGCCTTCAATGTTGGCTTGGAAGTCGCTCAAGTCGGTGTGGCTGTAACGGTCTTCTTCGCCACTGATTTTGCTGCCGGCAACTTCTTCAATCAACACTGCCGCGCCGCCGACGACTTTGTTCGGCGGGAAGGAGAGGGCGTCGATTTCTTTTTGCAGGGCTTCAACGTCTTTCATGAGTTTGTCGGCAATGTCTTTCACGCCGGATACGTCTTTTTTGACCCAAAGGGCGTGTTCGATGCGGTGGAAGCCGGTGAAGGCCGCGTCTTCGGTTTTGTCTTTGAAGTCGTCTTCACGCGCGTCGATGGCGGGGTCGAGTTCGTTGAAGAGTTCGGCAATCGGCTCGATGCGTTCGTAGTGGGTGCGGGCGTCGGCAAACAGGGATTTGGCTTTTTCGATGTCGCCCGCTTTGACGGCGTCGGTGAAGGCTTTGGTTTTGGCAACCAGCTCTTTGGCTTCGCCTTGGACGTAAACTTTATAGTCGGCAAGCGGTTTGGCGAGTTTTTCCAAATCGGCTTCGTTGCCGGTGTCTTTAAAGCCGCTGTCGGTTACCACCAACTTGCCGCGCGGGTTGGTCAAGAGGCCGCAGGTCATTTCGTATTCGCCCGGCAGCAGGGTGACGGTCATTTTGTCGGAAAGTCCGGGGGCGATGTTTTCGCGCTCGTCGACCACCATCACGCCTTTGAGGATTTCCCATTCGAGCTTGCGACCGCTGTTGTTTTTGATGTTGAACACGACTTGTCCGCTCGGTACGGTCAGTTCCATCGGTTCGCAGGCGGTGTCGTTCACGCCGACGTTGACGGTGCCGTCGGCATTCGCGCTTGATGCACCTGACGCGGCAGGCGCGGATTTTTCCGCTTCGGGCGGCTGACACGCGGTCAGACCCAAAGCCAGCATCACGGATAAAGCAGTTATATTGAGTTTTTTCATTTCAAACCTCTTTGGCATGTTGATAAGAATGAGATACGGAATTTTTAAGCGCCACTAGGGGCTGTCGACAGTCCCTAATGGCTTTCAGACGACCTCTGCACCGCGGCGGGCTTGCTGCCGTGCAGAAACCAAATCATGACTGGAACCAAATACAGCAGCCACGCCAGCACCTCGCCCTGCGTCGGGTGGTCGGTATAGCCGAAGAAGCCGCCGAGCAGCACGCCCAGCGGGCTGTCTTCATGCAGGTATTTGGAAGAATCAAACACCACCTCTTGTAGGTGGTTCCACACGCCCGCCTCATGCAGCGCGCGCAGCGAACCGGCCACCAAGCCGGCGGCCACCACAATCAAAAACGCGCCCGTCCAGCGGAAAAACTTCGCCAGATTCAGACGCATACCGCCCTGATAAATCAGCGCGCCGATGACCACTGCTGCCAGCAGCCCCAATACCGCGCCGACGGGCATAGACCAAGTCGGACTCTGCTGAAACACCGCCAAGAGGAAAAACACACTCTCCAGCCCCTCGCGCGCCACAGCCAGAAAAGCCATGCCGACCAAAGCCCAGCCTTGACCGTTGCCGCGGTTTAAGGCGGTCTGAACCGAATCCTGAAGCTGCTGCTTCATCGAACGGGCGGCTTTTTTCATCCATAAAATCATATAAGTCAGCATCGCCACCGCCACCAAACCGATAACGCCAACCACAAATTCCTGCTCCTTCTGCGGAATCTCGCCCGTTGCCGAATGGATGCCGTATCCGATGCCCAAACACATCAGCGCAGCCAAAGCCACGCCCAGCCACACCTTAGGCATCAGCCGCGAATGTCCCGACTGTTTCAAAAAACCCGCGACGATACCGACGATCAAAGCCGCCTCGATACCCTCGCGCAACATAATCAGAAAAGCAATCAACATATATAAAACAAACCTTAAAACTAAATATCCAAAACTAAACCATTTATTCTTTTACCCAAGCCGTTTCACCCGCCGCCTTATCTATTCTATTCGGCTGCAATAAATCCTCTCCAAGAAAATTCAGACGACCTTATGCCTAAATATTTATAAACCGATAATTAAACAAATGCAAATAATTTTTATTTTTAAGTAATAAACACCGTTACGAATGTTAACAAGGAAATGACGAAAGTATCGGACAAACGTACTTTTCCAGCCCGTCTCCCAACAGCCGATACGGCAGTCAAAATATATTCCCGCCCTTAAACAATATCCGCCACAACATACAAAGTCGTCTGAAAACCCGCCCCATCCGCGTTCAGACGACCTCACGCCTTGAGCCGAAGCAGGCGGAAAAACTGTGTTAGAATCCCAAGCTCTTGAATAAACGAACCAATATCCCGTCTGCAAACCACGTTCCCATCCACCCGATTTCAGACGACCTTTAAGACAGCATTATGAAAAAACACCTATACCGCATCACACTCCTCACCATCGCCGCAGCCGTCCTCTCCGCCTGCCCGAGCAAACGCATCAAAAACCTCCCCGAAGTCGACACCACCACCGTCAAAGGCCCCGACCGCCCCACCGGCACGCCCGACCCCGCAGGCACCACCGTCAGCGGCGGCGGCGCGACCTACACCGTCGTGTCCCACCAAGAACTGCCGCACTGGAGCACCCAACACTTCGCCAAAAGCCTCCAATCCTTCCGCTTAGGCTGCGAAAAACTCAAAAACCGCGCAGGCTGGCAAGACGTGTGCGCCCAAGCCATGCAGACGCCCGTCCACCATTTCCAAGCCAAGCATTTCTTCGAACGCTATTTCACCCCTTGGCAGGTCAGCAACAACGGCAACCCCGCCGGCACCATCACCGGCTACTACGAGCCCGTCCTGCTCGGCGATGACAAAGCCACAAGCAAGGCCCGCTTCCCCATCTACGGCATCCCCAACGACTTCGTTTCCGTCCCCCTGTCCGCCAATTTAAGAAGCAGCAAAGCCACCGTCCGCATCCGCCAAACCGGTGCCAACAGCGGCGTCATCGACAACAGCGGCACACACACCGCCGACCTGTCCCAATTCCCCATTACCGCCCGCAGCACCGCCCTCAAAGGCAGATTTGAAGGCAGCCGCTTCGTTCCTTATTACACCCGCAACCAAATCAACGGCGGCGCGCTCAACGGCAAAGCCCCCATCCTCGGTTACGCAGAAGACCCCGTCGAACTCTTCTTCATGCACATCCAAGGTTCGGGTCGTCTGAAAACCCCGTCCGGCAAATACATCCGCGTCGGATTCGCCGACAAAAACGAACACCCCTACGTCTCCATCGGACGCTACATGGCAGACAAAGGCTACCTCCCCCTCGCGCAAACCAGCATGCAGGGCATCAAAGCCTACATGAAGCAAAACCCCAGCCGCCTCGCCGAAGTCTTGGGACAGAACCCCAGCTACGTCTTCTTCCGCGAACTGACCGGCAGCAGCGAAGCCGGCCCGGTCGGCGCATTGGGTACCCCGCTCTTGGGTGAATACGCAGGCGCCATCGACCGCCACTACATCACCTTGGGCGCACCGTTGTTTGTCGCCACCGCCCATCCGACCACCAAAAAAGCCCTCAACCGTCTCATCATGGCGCAAGACACAGGCAGCGCCATCAAAGGCGCCGTCCGCGTCGACTACTTCTGGGGCTACGGCGACGAAGCAGGCGAAGTTGCCGGCAAAATGAAAACCACAGGCTACGTCTGGCAACTCCTGCCCAACGGCATGAAACCCAGCTATCAACCTTAAAATCGGCTAAAAAGTCAAAAGGTCGTCTGAAGATACGTTTTCAGACGACCTTTTGATTACCAAACAAGCCGATATAGCGCATTAAATTAAGCGTTTCTCGTGGGTAAAGCCCACACTGCAACCTAAAATCACAAAGGTCGTCTGAAAAACGGTTTTCAGACGACCTTTGTGATTCTTAAACAAGCCGATACAGTGAATTAAATTTAGCCGGCCGTAGCGTGGGCTTCGCCCACGAACCTGCCAAGCAAATCCTAAATCGGACAATCAACCCAACCGTTTCCTCGTGGGCAAAGACGCTACAATCCGCGACCAGTATCAGCAGCGTGCCGTTATTCCCAAACCCGCCTACCAAGTCGAATAAGGATGCTTGCTCAAATACGCATTGGTAAATTTTCCTTCCGACGTAATCTCCGCGCCCAGCCAGTCCGGTTTTTCAAAGGGCGTATCTTCCGCAGGCAGCTCAAGTTCCGCCACCACCAAAGGCGCGTTGTCGCCGAAATATTCGTCGATTTCAAACACAAAGCCCTTAAACTCCACCCGATAACGGTGTTTTTCCATCTTAAACGGACACATCGTCTCCATCATCTGCTGCGCGTGCGCCAAAGGAATTTCGTATTCAAACTCGCTGCGGCTGACATCCGAAATATAGCCTTTCAAAGTCAGCCAAGCCTTGTCATCAATAATGCGTACGCGGATAGTGCGCTCTTTTTCCACGCTCAAATAGCCCTGCTGCAACACCTGCGGCGCAGAGGCTTCGCGCTTCCAGTCATCGTTTTTCAACAGGAAGCGGCGTTCGATTTCAATAGTCATCTGTTTGATTCCAATATAAAAGAAGGTCGTCTGAAAACAGGTTTTGCCAGTTTCGCAAACACATCAAAACGGTTTGAACACCACCATATACAAAGCGACGATCATCATCAATACAGGCACTTCGTTAAACACCCTGTACCACTTGTGCGAATGCGCATTGCGTTTTTCCTCAAAACCGCGAAGCAGCGCGCCGCAATAAAATTGATAAGCCAGAAGCAGCAAGCCCATCAACAGCTTCACATGCAGCCAGCCCTGCCCCCACCAGCCCGTAACAAACGGAATCAAAATGCCGAACACCAGCGTCCCGAACCCCAACGGCGACATAAACTTATACAGCCGCCGCGACATCGCCGAGAGCCGCTCATATTCCACCGGCTGCTCCGCCGCTTCAACCTGCGCCAGATTCACAAAAATCCGCGGCAGGTAAAACAGCCCTGCAAACCACGAAATCACAAAAAACACATGCAAGAGCTTAAACCACAAATACATTTTCAGACGACCTCATGCTCGAAAACGCATATTTTACCCGCCAAACCGCGGCGGCTGTTTTCTTTATATCAACGACTGTCTGTTTTACGCCCGAAAAATGGTAAATCACATCATAATTTCGTATCATTTATATGCAATAAGATTAAATTTTGTTAAAATGCATATGTAATTAAACTAATATGCCCATTCCCCGCGGGACAAACACAAAACGGAAAGAAAACATGATTAAGCAATTTGAAATCAGCGCCAGCGTTCAAAAACAAATCGGCGACTACCTCGCCGCCAACAATACCGATCTCAAAACCGCCATGGCGGACGAAACCCGCAACGGCGAAGTTGCCGCCATCATCCATGCCGGCCTGCCCATGATGGTGCGCAAAATCTATTCTCTGGAAAAAATGAAAAACTTCTTCTGGACAAAAAAAGAGCTGATGGTCGAATTCGTCGCCATGCGCCTTGCCACCGCCGAAAAGAAAAAACGCTGATTTCTTCCTTTCGGAAAAAATACATCAAAAGGTCGGCGGATTCGCATTTGAAGTGCAACTTTCCCTAACAGAAAAAGGCCAGTATGCGGTAGCATACGGCCT
>NZ_CEXQBZ010000063.1:0-7677 GCF_982712965.1 Neisseria flava
AAATCAGAAAGGTTTTGCATTTTGAAAATGAGATTGAGCATAAAATTTTAGTAACCTATGTTATTGCAAAGGTCTCAGAATACAAAATCACAAAGGTCGTCTGAAAATATATTTCAGACGACCTCTTCATCTTCATAAGGCAACATAAAAAACTTAGATAAAAAAAACCATTCATACCAAGGGAGAAGTATGAATGGCCAATACATTGCGGGAAAACGTCTTACTTGCTGCACCGCCCAAAAGGGATAAAAGAGCGGTGTGTGTCAGCACTTTGCATTATACAAACCTTAGTATTAAATGCTGTTAAGAAGTGAAATTTTTTGAATAAATTGCTCAGAATATAAGATAAGCGTTAGTTTATTTGGATAAACGGTACATTTTCTATTATTCATATTAGTTAATTTACAACACTTCATTAAATGTAGCTTCATGAAATTAAAATTCACAGCAACATCCCAAACATTCCTATTACATACCTGTATCTTAAAAACAGGCATCTCCTACTTATTGAAATCCATTTTTTGGAGAGGGTTTCATTATTCTTTTAATAGTTTCAATACTTAGATGTCACGAGCTTCACACAAAAAAGCCCTGCATTGCAGGGCTTTTTGAGATTCCAAAAACGAATTAACGTTTGGAGAATTGTTTTGCGCGGCGTGCTTTGCGCAGACCTGGTTTTTTACGTTCAACTTCACGAGCATCGCGAGTAACGAAACCGGCTTGAGACAAGGCAGGTTTCAGCGCAGCGTCGAAGTCGATCAGGGCGCGGGTAATGCCGTGACGGATCGCGCCGGATTGACCGGTTTCGCCGCCGCCGATAACGTTGACTTTGATGTCGAACGCCTCAGCGTTTTCAGTCAGAACCAAAGGTTGGCGAACAACCATGCGGCTGGTTTCGCGGGCGAAGAATTCGTCAACGGGACGACCGTTTACGATGATTTGGCCGGTACCTTTAGTCAGGAATACACGAGCCACTGAACTTTTGCGGCGGCCTGTGCCGTAGTAGTATTTACCGTTCATGTCGTGTCCTTATTTCAATTCCAAAACTTTGGGTTGTTGTGCGGCATGGGCGTGTTCTGCACCAGCGTACACTTTCAGTTTTTTGATCATGGCGTAACCCAATGGACCTTTAGGCAACATGCCTTTTACGGCTTGTTCCAAAGCACGGCCCGGGAATTGCTCTTGCATTTCGCGGAAAGTACGCTCGTAGATACCGCCGGGGAAGCCGGAGTGACGGAAGTATTTTTTGTCTTCGAATTTGGCACCGGTTACACGCAGTTTGTCCGCGTTGATGACGATGATGTAGTCGCCGGTGTCAACGTGGGGGGTGTATTCAGGTTTGTGCTTGCCACGCAGACGGTGTGCGACTTCGGCTGCAACGCGACCCAGAACTTTGTCTTGGGCGTCGATAACGAACCATTCGCGCTTCACCTCGTGGGGTTTCGCTGAAAAGGTTTTCATAGTGGAAATCCAGATAGATATAGAAAGTTGTGAATTTTAAAGATGGGATTGGCTTTTGTCAATCGGATTGGGGTCGTCTGAAAGTGTTTTTTCTATGATGGCGTTTTTATGCATTGGGAAATGTTGTTTTTAGGTTGGAAAACATTGCTGATGTTCCAAAATATCGGGATATATTTTTTGATTTTAAGTTTGGTTTTTCAGACGACGTCGAAGCCGATGATAAATGAAAGCCATGCCGCAATCGGGCATGGCTTGATATGGGAATCCCCGCGAGAGCCGTTTTGGCTGAATCCGCTTGAACCTTGTTGACAAGGCGGTCACCTCGGGCAGTTTCGGGTGCATCTAAGGATAGACGCTCGCGCCCACTGCAACTCCCGGCAACCTTAAGCGAACTTATTGGTTCAAAGGAATATATGCCTTCGCGGACACCGCAGGGAAAAAGAAAAATCAGTTTTGTTCCAACCGCGCCAAAGCTTTTTGGCAGGCGTTGTTCATGTCGGTTATTTTACGCTCAAATTCACCTATTGCCAAATCGTCTTTGAGTGTGATTTTAAGGAGGTCGTGGACAACGTTGAGCGCGGTCATAATGGCGATTTTATCACTGCCGACAATGCGTCCGCTCTCTTTGATGGCGGCACTTTTTTTGTTGAGCATATCAACAGCTTGGAGCAGGGTATCTTTTTCTTCACTCGGGGTGTTGATGGTGAAATTGACATTCATGATGTCGAGGCTGACTTGTTCGATACTCATGGCGTGTCCTTATGATTGCGTTTCTTGCGGCAGGCGGGAAATGAGCTGGCGGATTTTTTCTGCAGTCTGCCCCAACGCGCTGCGGTATTGTTCTTTTTCGGCATTAAGATTGTCGATTTTGCCTTGAAGGTCTTCTTTGAGTTTGCCGACTTGCACGAGCAACGCTTCGCTCAATTCGTCAACGGCGGCTTCGTGTTCGCGCTTTTGTTGTTCATGCTCGAGCTTGAGGCGGTCGATTTCTTCATTAAGGCGGCGGTTTTCACCAACAAGGGTTTCAAATTTTTGGGCCAGCTGGTAAACGCTGACTTCCAAGGTGTCGAGTGATTGATTCATGTATAGGCTTCCGTATTGCCGCATGGTGGCAGGCGGTCAGGATATTAGGATGATGATGCAGGGATGTCAATCGCTGCCGAATCTTGAGGTCGTCTGAAACTTTTTAGCTTGATGTTTTCAGACGACCTTTGCCGTTCGATCTTACTCAAAGCGCGCGCTGCGCTCCATGAGCCTTTCTGCCACTTGCTGCGGGGTCATTTCCTTGCGGATGAGTTGCAGCAGGGTTTGGGTAATGGGCATATCGATTTGGTATTTCACAGCGGTGTTAAACACTTCTTCGATGGTGCTGACGCCCTCGGAAACATGGCCGATTTCCACTAACACTTGATGCAGTTCTTTGCCTTCTGCCAAACCCAAACCGACACGGCGGTTGCGCGAAAGCGCGCCGGTACAGGTCAGGATAAGGTCGCCGATGCCGGCAAGCCCCATCATGGTTTTGGGCTGCGCACCCATAGCCATGGCAAGACGGGTAATCTCGGCGAGACCGCGCGTCACCAGCGCCGCACGCGCATTGAGCCCGTATTCGAGACCGTCGGAAAGACCGGTGGCGATTGCCATCACGTTTTTGACGGCACCGCCGACAGCCACGCCGATAACGTCCGTGCTGCCGTAAAGGCGCATTACGTTGGTGTTGAGCTGCGGCACCAATTCCTCAATCCATTCCTGATTTTCTGAGGCGACAACCACGGCGCAAGGCAGTTGTTTGGCGAGTTCTTGGGCAAAGCTCGGACCTGACAGCACGCCGATTTTTTTGTTCTCAGGCAATACTTCTTTCAATACTTGGAAGGTCAATAGCCCTGTGTCTTGTTCAAAGCCTTTGCAGGCGGCAAGGACAGGGATATGGTCGGCATTGTGTTGTTTGAGGAGTTCTGCGCTGCTTCTCAAACCTGCGACAGAAGTTACGACAAGGACGAGCCCGCTGTCTTTGAGTGCATCACCCAAATCAGCGTAAACGGTTAAGGATTCAGGGAAAGGGAAACCGGGCAGGCCGTGTTTGTTTTCACGTTCTGCCTGCAATGTACGGACTTGTTCGGGATTGCGTGTCCAAAGGGCGACTTCGTTGCCGTGGCTGGCAAAGTGCAGGGCAAGGGCTGTACCCCAAGAACCTGCGCCGATGACGGTAATTTTCATTGTGTGTCTTCCAACGGTAAATTGTCGTTTAATTTAAACCAATCGGCTTGGCAGTGCAAGCGATAGAGGCCTATTCAACATGAAAACCGCATGAAAACGCAGAAGCTATCACATATATTGCTTATCTCTATTGAAAATCCAATATTGATTTACCGCAAAGGGCAAACCACGCCCGCTGTTTATACTTCGCGGACAAAAAAGCCGGACATATCAAACGGACGCAAACAAAGCGGAATGCCATTCCCTATTTTCGCCCGCCATTCATCACGGCAATCAACGGAAACGGTGCTTACTCATAATAATATCCACTACAAAAAGGAACACGCCATGAACCACCGCAACACCCGACTGCTCCTGTCGCTTGCTGTTTTATCCGCATTAGCCGCCTGTGGCGGACAGGAAAGCAAGGAACAAAAACCTGCTTCCGCACCGACCGAGGCCTCTGCCGTTCAGACGACCCCTGACGCTGCTTCAACCGCCTCAGCAGCGTCCCAAGCCGCCGTTGACAGCAACGCTTCTCCTGAAGATCAAGAGCTGCTCAAACGCGCACAAGGCATCTTCAAACCGCTGCCGAGCGCCGAAGAAATGCAGAAACTGCGCCCGTTTACCGAAGAACAGGTCAAACTCGGCCATCAATTATGGTATGAGCCGCGCCTCTCCAAAGGCAACACCGTAAGCTGCAACTCCTGCCACAACCTTGCCACTGCAGGCGTGGACAACCTGCCGACCAGCCAAGGCCATAAAGGACAGTTTGGCGGACGCAACTCCCCGACCGCTTTAAACGCCGCCCTGCTCGGCATGCAGTTCTGGGACGGACGCGCGGCTGACGTTGAAGAACAAGCCGGCGGACCGTTGGTGAACCCTGTGGAAATGGCAAACGACTCGCAAGAAGCAGCCGCTGCCAAAATCGCCAAAATCCCCGAATATCAAGAACTGTTTAAAACCGCCTTCCCCGAAGACGGCGCAGTTTCCTTCAAAAACATCACCACCGCACTGGGCGCATTCGAACGTACTCTGCTGACGCCGACCAAATGGGATGACTACCTCAAAGGCAACGTCAACGCCCTGAACGAGCAAGAGCGCAAAGGCGTGCGCGCCTTTATGGACAACGGCTGTATCGCCTGCCACAGCGGCGTCAACCTCGGCGGCGCAACCTTCCAAAAATTCGGTTTGGTTGAAGGACCGTACTGGAAATTCATCGAAGATCCGAAACACGACAAAGGCCGTGCCGACGTAACCAAAAAAGCTGAAGACGAATTCTTCTTCCGCGTACCAGGCTTGCGCAACGTCGCCAAAACTTATCCATATTTCCACAACGGCAGCGTTTGGGAATTGGACAAAGCTGTTACCATCATGGGTAAAGCGCAGCTGGGTAAAGACCTGACTCCGGAAGAAACTGAAAACATCGTTGCCTTCCTGAAAACACTGTCCGGCAGCGTTTCCGACTCCGCCCGCACCATGCCCGAACTGCCTTTGTCTGCGCCGATGGAATCCCATCCGAACAATAAATAAGCGGTAGATTTAGGGTAACGGAACCCGTTATCCTAAATTTGTGCCATACCAAACGTCGTCTGAAAAAGTTGTCCTGCTTTTCAGACGACGTTTCGATTTATGGAAACACAATATAGCTATCCCCTCGATATTCAAGCAATTCATTCCTTAAAATACCGATGTCAATCCTGTTAAGATTTCCAATAAACCCCAATCGTGGTTTATAATCCTTCTCTTACGAAACAGGGGTGCTGCCTGATGTTCAGGCGGCTGAGAAATACCCTTTACACCCGATCGGGATAATACCTGCGTGGGGAGTTTTCACGGATTCTGTCTTTCAGACGACCTTTTTTGATATGGGGTCGTCTGAAAAAGCAAAACGCTCCTGTTTCTTCTTTTCAAACGAGAAAACAGGAGCATTTTTTATGACTACGCCAAAGAAAACCGCCAAAACCTCCGGCAACGAAGCGCGTGAGCTTGCCGACTTGAGCGAAGACATCGGCATCCGCTTCAAATATCCGAACTCGGAACGCGTGTATCTGCAAGGCAGCCGCGACGACATCCGCGTGCCTTTGCGCGAAATCCGTCAAGACGACACCTACACGGCGCAAGGCACGGAAGCCAACCCGCCGATTCCCGTCTATGACACCAGCGGCGTATACGGCGATCCGGCGGCACACATCGACCTGAAACAAGGTTTGCCGCACGTCCGCACCGCATGGCTGGACGAACGCGGCGATACAGAAATCCTGCCCAAGCTTTCCAGCGAATACGGCATCGAACGCGCGCACGACCCGCAAACCGCCCATCTGCGTTTCAACCAAATCACCCGCCCACGCCGCGCCAAAGCAGGCAGAAACGTAACCCAGCTCCATTATGCACGCCAAGGCATCATCACGCCCGAAATGGAATTTGTCGCCATACGCGAACGCATGAAGCTGGACGAACTTTTCAGACGACCCGAATACGCCAAGCTCTTGAAACAGCACGCAGGGCAAAGTTTCGGCGCGAACATCCCGACCCATCCCGACCAAATCACACCCGAATTCGTGCGCCGAGAAATCGCCGCCGGACGCGCGATTATCCCTGCCAACATCAACCACCCCGAACTCGAACCGATGATTATCGGCCGCAACTTCCGCGTCAAAATCAACGGCAACTTGGGCAATTCCGCCGTAACCTCCAGCCTGACCGAAGAAGTCGAAAAAATGGTGTGGTCGCTGCGTTGGGGCGCAGACACGATTATGGATTTGTCCACAGGCGCGCACATCCACGAAACGCGCGAATGGATTATCCGCAACGCGCCCGTCCCCATCGGCACCGTGCCCATCTATCAGGCTTTGGAAAAAACCGGAGGCATCGCCGAAGATTTGACTTGGGATTTGTTCCGCGACACCTTAATCGAGCAGGCGGAACAAGGCGTGGACTATTTCACCATACACGCGGGCGTGTTGCTGCGCTATGTGCCGATGACCGCCAACCGCCTCACCGGCATCGTATCGCGTGGCGGTTCCATCATGGCGAAATGGTGCCTCGCCCATCATCAGGAAAACTTCCTCTACACGCATTTCGACGAAATCTGCGAAATCATGAAAGCCTACGACGTGTCGTTCAGCCTCGGCGACGGCCTGCGCCCCGGCTGCATTGCCGATGCCAACGACGAATCCCAATTTGCCGAGCTGCACACCTTGGGCGAATTGACCGCCAAAGCGTGGGAACACGACGTACAAGTCATGATCGAAGGCCCCGGCCATGTCCCGTTGCAACGCGTCAAAGAAAACATGACCGAAGAGCTGCAACACTGCTTTGAAGCGCCTTTCTACACACTCGGCCCGCTCGTTACCGACATCGCCCCCGGCTACGACCACATCACTTCGGGCATAGGCGCGACCAATATCGGCTGGTACGGCACAGCCATGCTCTGCTACGTTACCCCGAAAGAGCATCTCGGCCTGCCCGACAAAGAAGACGTGCGCACCGGCATCATCACCTACAAACTCGCCGCCCACGCCGCCGACCTTGCCAAAGGCTGGCCGGGCGCACAGTTGCGCGACAACGCCCTGAGCAAGGCGCGTTTCGAGTTCCGCTGGCGCGACCAATTCCGCTTAAGCCTCGACCCCGAACGCGCCGAAAGCTTCCACGACGAAACCCTGCCCGCCGAAGGCGCGAAAATCGCCCACTTCTGCTCAATGTGCGGCCCCAAATTCTGCTCGATGAAAATCACGCAGGAAGTGCGCGACTACGCCGACAAGCAAAAAGCCCAACGGCAGGGCATGGAAGAAAAAGCGGTCGAGTTTGTGAAGAAAGGGGCTGAGATTTACAGTTGATAAAAAGGTCGTCTGAAAAGTTTTCAGACGACCTTTTGGTTTTATTGGAAACCTGAAATTTTGGGCATATAAACCAATCTGCTCCATTTCTGACGGAGCTCCTATCCTCCGCAGCTATTCTAAGACAGGTGGAAATTCATCAAAAATTCCAAGAAACAGGTATTTGAAAAAGGCTTCCGGAATT
>NZ_CEXQBZ010000064.1:0-7316 GCF_982712965.1 Neisseria flava
AAGAAGGTGCTCATGAGAAATCCCCTAAATGTCTTGGTGGGAATTTAGGGGATTTTGGGGAATTTTGCAAAGGTCTCCTTCTGAAATATTTCAGACGACCTCTCAGTGAATAAGGCAAAAGCCTGAAATAATCAGGCTTTTATAATTGGCTCCCCGACCTGGGCTCGAACCAGGGACCTGCGGATTAACAGTCCGTCGCTCTACCGACTGAGCTATCGGGGAAAGATTTCGGATTATAGAGAAAGAAGTAACTTACGTCAACACTATTTTAAAAAATACAATGGTGTAAGTTCCTAAAATACGGATAAATACCGGAATTTATAGAATTTCAGCAATATGCTTCGCAGCACGCTTGGCATCCAACAAAATCAAGCCCAGCTTACCGCTTTCTCTTGCCATCAAAGCCAAAACCGCGTTTTCTCCTGCCTGACTCAGCAAAATATAACCAGTCTTCCCTTTCACCATAACCTGATCAAGCTCACCGCAAGCCAACTCATGGACGGAGCGGTTACCCAATGCCAACAATGTTGCTGACATCGCACCAACACGGTCTGCATTTAAATGCGACGGCAACATAGTTGCAATAGGCAAACCGTCAGTAGAAATAACGGCTGAAGCAGTAATATCAGGAGAGGTATTATTCAAATCGCTTAATACAGAAATCAATAATTGTTGCATACATATTCCATTCTAAAATAATAATCGGTATATAGTGTGTTAACGGCTGCCATAGCGGTGGTATAAAACTTTGACCAAGGTTACAAATGCCTCCTTGTTCAAGTCAGGCATACCGCCGATAACCAAAATCAACTTGGTATTACCGATATATAAAGGGAAGAAAGTCAACTCACTTTGTCCTGAAGGATCGCAAATACCCCATGCATTATTATTAATATGCAGATTATTACGGATTAATAGGCGATGGCTACTGTCCATCTTTGTTACTTCACTGGCCAAAAGCCCCAACTCTTCGGCAGCCTCGTGATGGAAATTCGCATTTGCAAAATACAATCCGTTCTCATCTGCCAATAATGCCTTACCTGAGCTTGAAAGTTGCTCCAATACAGAAGGCAATTGCTCGTCAGTAAGATGTATCTCCTCATTACTGACATTTTCATCACCATACAGAAACTCAAGGCGTTGCAGGCGGTACAGCAAATTCAAAGCGGTATCAATATTACTGGTATCTGCCCATGCCAAAATTTTCTCACTGCTGATAACCTCTGTCGGACTTGCCTTCAGCAAGCTATATAACAAAGTGCGGCTGGCACTGGGGGTATCACTCGTCACCGCATAATATGCCCCTGCCGGTGTAACTTTAGGATATAAATTTGATTGTAAAGAAAGAGTCGATTCCATTTATTTTATACCTCTAAACCCGGGTCGATTGAGAACAACATTGCACTTACCAATTGTTTTACATCATCTTCTCTTCGAGCATCAATCTCAAATACCGGCACATTAAAATTATTTTGAGCCAAGTATTTCTGATAAACGTCAACGCTTGGCAGTGATCGAATATCCATCTTAGTAACACCGACAACCAGCGGGGCTTTTTTCAATAATTCACGAAAAGCCTCTAAGAAAAATTGCAGGTCTTTTAGTGGGTTAGTACGGGTATTATCCAAAAGCAGAACCAAACCCATACTACCTTGACTTAAAATTTCCCACATAAAATTAAAACGTTCCTGCCCTGGTGTACCATAAAGATGGACTTTCACCTCTTCATCCAAATGAATAACTCCATAATCCATTGCTACAGTAGTATAACCTTTTCGCACCAACGTCATATCGGAAGCTGATGCGTCCGTTTGTACAGGAGGTTCATCCGACAAAGCTGAAATAGCTGTTGTTTTACCCACTCCGACCGGACCGGTAAAGATAATCTTATTTTCCTTCATTACATGTCCTTCTTATCGTTTTCCCAATAACTTACGCATCAATCGTTGCAGCAGTCCGCGTGGTTGCTCTTGCGACGGTCCTGCAATCTTCTCGGCATCTTTTACCATCTGACTATCAGGCACATTGCTATTTACATCAACTTGTTCGGAAACGTTGGTCTGATTGTGTGCGTATTCAGTGTCCGTTGCCAAGAAACCAGTTACAGAGGTAGCTGCAAGATAATTCAATATATCGGGCATCTCCAACGGCATAACCTTATAGAGGATATTCAGATTAACCGATGTTTTAGTCAGAAAGGCGGACAGCCTCATAGATTCAGGCACAGGAGCCAGCCTGGTCAGATTGGGCCAACGTTTCAATGTAAAAATAGTTTGAGGCGTCATCGGATAAATCAGACGACCTTGTGCGGTCCAAATCGCCATCTGCCACAGACAAGACATAATGGTAACTTTGGCTTTTTCCTTCCATTGAGGATTGTCAGGCACTACTTTGCATACCACAGAAAGATTGTCGTCTTTGCAAAGGCTCTCCAAATCATGCGCATTAACAGTCAACAAAACACGCTGAATACTTGGGAAAACTATCAATACTGGCTTACCTTCATGTAAAACAGCAATATCCTGATGACCTTGACTAGCGAATTTCAATGCTCCCAACAATCCTTTATTCGGGTTAAATCGTTTGATTGTTGCTTTTCGCTCTCCTTCGGCACCACCATTACCCTGAGTATTTTGTTTTGCTGTCTCACTATCAGCGGGATTAAAAACATTGCCTCCTTGAGCTAAACTTCTCAATACAGGAAACAAGGTATCGAATTTGACTGGCTTAGGGAGATATGGCGTCTCCACAGAAGGTTCTTGTGAGCAAAACATCGCAACTGGAATATCGGAATATTCGATTTTCAACGTTTTCCAAGTCTCAATACCGTCAGCCGTATCTGTATCTACCAGAACCAAATCCGGCTTTTCAACAGAATCAGTACCGATGATTTGATAATTCGTCGTATTGTGCATTTTGAAAGCCATACGGAATACAGCTTCCTGCTGCTCATCCATATCACGAAGCATAACCCGTATGGTTTTAATTTTAGGTAACAGATTGTCCATAGATGGTACTCTCTAAATGTTATTTTATTTTTTTGAATATTGATTTACGCGTTGAAGCAAGCGGCTCATAGCCAAAATAACCTCTTCCGGCAAACTGACAACCCGTTCACGCAAGATACGTAAGAACTGTTCCAAACGTGCCCAGTCTTCAACTCTTTCGTAAAGATCAAACAACATGATATATAACTGAGACTCTTGCGGATATTGCAGTACAGCCTGCTCTAAAGTATCAACAGCCAAATCCAACTGACCATACATCAATAAGGACTCGACTTCTTTTAGAGCCTCATCAGCAGGTGATGAATTCATGCTGATAACGGACGAGTCTTTTTGTACCAAATCTCGGTATTTCGCTTTCATTTGCAAAGAAGTGGGCTGTAAATAACCTCTGGCCAAACCAATTTCTTTCACGCGATTCTCATTTGGTCCCTTTTCCAAATCATCAAAAACCTCATGGTAACCTAGACTATATCCCCAGCCGAGCATCCGTTCTTTCACTTGGCGGCCATATTGTCCGAGTGAGTGATAAAGCTTCCATAAATGTTGCGCGAACTGACCAATTTCTTCATTTTGGTAGTCCAACTTCAAAGCATCAATAATTAAGCTGGCAGGTTTTGGAGAGGTTTGAATAGCACGGTTGTATTGTTGTACTGCTGTTTTATAATCAACCTTATCCTTCAAAATTTTCGCACCATGCTCAGGCTTAACAAATCCAATGACTGCACCCATTTCCTCGGGGGTGATGTCATTAAATTCTTTTTTCCCTAACACAATTAAAGAACGTTTTGAAGCTTGAGAAGTTGGAGAAGTGTGCTGAACATCATCTGAAGAAGTTGAATCCGATTCTGAAGAATCTTCGATTCCTGAAGGTTCACCAATTCTGCGCTCAATTTCCTGCAAGCTCCATCTCAAACGCTCCTCAGCCAAAACACGCAGGCGCAAGTGCGTCGGCTCAGTCATTAAACCAACCTTAACGTATTCAGCCAAACTCTCCTCGGACAAAACCAATCCGTGTTTTTCCAACGCATCAGCCAACATATCGACATTGCCTACGCGGAGGCTCAACCCGATTAATTCATGAACCAGCTTTTCGGGAGCCCCATCGCCCAACCCGTTCAGATACCCTGCCAAAGACTCTGCAGCCTTGCTTTCATAACCGAACTGTTTGTACACCTGATATTCAGTCAGAGGATCGACTTCCTGAGCAGATACTGATGCCGTTGAACCCGAAGTCTCGCCACCACCCCATTCCCAATCCTGTTGTTTAGTATCAGAAACAGACTGATTGACCTGATCCATCCAATCCGGAGTAACAGCATCCTCATCTTTTTGATTTGGTTTGTTATGATGTATTGATGATTTGGCAACCTTAGTTGTTTTTTTATGTGTCGTTCCGCTTTGCTTGAAACGGACAAACAACAATACAACCAACAAAAGCGCCAACAATACGATTAAAAGTGAATAATCCAAGAACACCTCCCGTTACTGTGGAGCAGCAAACAAACTATATTTTATATTCATATCCGGCAACCATCAAAATTGCCGAATCATCTTATTTTCTGAGTGAATTATGATAACATGATTCAACCGATAATTACATAAAAAACCATTTTGCAAATACCTATATACCATTTTCCAAATCGAAGACACCTATAGATTCGACATGCGAAGTCTGTGCAAACATATTCATTACGCCTGCAAATTTCAGCCTATAACCCTTATTTACCAATACTTCCGCATCTCTGGCAAAGGTTGCCGGATTGCAAGAAACATATACTATCTTTACCGGCAAATACGGAGCATGTAGTGATTTGACAACAGCATAGGCACCACCTCTCGGGGGATCAAGCAACATCTTGTCGAATTGACCCCATGACGCTACCACAGCCTCATCTGTTTCAAACAAATCCGCTTCAAAGAAGGATACCCTATCGGAACAACCGTTAGCCGAAGCATTGTTTCGAGCCCTCTTAACCAACGAACCTTCACCTTCAATTCCAACCACTTCAGCCCCGCTTTTTGCCATAGGGATACTGAAGTTTCCAAGCCCGCAAAACAAATCTGCAATACGCTCGTTTTTCTGAATATCCAGAAGTTTCAAAGCTCTGCCAACCATCACTCCATTTAAACCTGCATTAATCTGGATGAAATCCCCGGGTTTGTACGGCATTTCAACCTCAAACTCAGGCAAAGCATATCCCAAAGGCTGACAATCTTTTGGATAGAATAGCTGAGCCTCCTGTCTTCCGGCTTGCAGCCAAATCTGCCACTGCTTTTTCTCACAACGTAGTATCGTATCAAACCATTTTTCAAGTTGTCTCAATTTTTGACTAGGCGGTTTTTTTCTGGAACAAATGTTCAAAACCGTTAGTTTTTCACTATTGAAAAATTCAATAAATAGCAAATCCAAATCTATCAAACTTTGCAACATTTGCTTTATTTTTGGCAACTTCTCAGAAATATGAGCCGGCAACACCACGCATGAATCGACATCAATCACTTCATGGCTCTTTTTTGCCTTAAAACCGATTTTCAGATGACCACCTGCATCCTTTGAAATACTCAGTTTGACACGATCCCGATAATGCCATGGCGTTCCATATATAGCAGGGAGAATCTGCTCAGGTCGGATTTTGCCGATGCGTTCCAACTGTTCTTCCATAATGCGTTGCTTAAATGCAATCTGGGCTGTCGGATCGATGTGCTGTATTGAGCAACCGCCACATGTATCAAAATGCCTACACTTCGGTTTAACTCGATTTTCCGAATATCGGATGATGTCAATTACCCGTGCTTCATCAAATTGTTTTTTCGA
Organism: Neisseria flava; assembly: GCF_982712965.1. Lineage (NCBI taxonomy): Bacteria > Pseudomonadati > Pseudomonadota > Betaproteobacteria > Neisseriales > Neisseriaceae > Neisseria > Neisseria flava. Next base: position 5,824 of record NZ_CEXQBZ010000064.1, read on the forward strand.
ACGTATGATTTCAAACCGTACCCGTTCTCCCGGCATCGCTCCCTCAATAAACAATGCCTTACCATCAACGCGCGCAACACCTCTTCCTTCATAATCCAAAGAAAAAACATCTGCCTCGCCATCATATCGCTTATTATCTGTCAGCATCTTCATCAAGAAAATCCATTTTGCCCGACAGGGCATATTTCGTTTGCAAAAACGTGTATTTTCGCACAAAACCAAAAAGATTCAGGTATGATTGCCCGAAATATTTCCACCCCCTTTTTAAATTTTAAAACATGAAAAAAATTCTCTTCAGTACAAGCCTCGCGGCTCTGACCGCCTACGCAACTGCCAACACACCCGTTCCTGATGTTTCGCCCGTTTCACAAGGTCAACATGTTGTCATCAACATTCCGCAACAGCGTCTGTTCCTCTATACCGACGGACAACTAACAAAAATTTATCCTGTTGCTGTCGGCAAAGCCATGACCCAAACAAACCTTGGGGAACACAAAATCGGAGCCAAAGCTTTTAATCCTACTTGGCACATTCCGAAATCTATTCAGAAAGAACGCGGAGACGGCGTCAAATCCGTACCGCCCGGCCCCAATAATCCTCTGGGTCCTGTTTTTGTCCGTTTGGGCGACCCGAAATTCAGTTTGGGCATTCACGGCACGAACGCGCCTGCCAGCGTACCGGGTGTCCGCAGCCACGGTTGCGTGCGCATGAAGTCTCCGGATGCGCTTGAATTTGCAAAAACCATCGCAACCGGCGCCCCTGCTTCTGTTATTTACCAACTTGCCAGCCTCAACGAAGATGCCAATAAAAATCTTTGGCTGGCTGCATATCGCGATCCTTACAATAAAAAGAACCTCGATACCGATGCCCTGAAAAAAAGTATTGCCGCTTGGGCTAAGGCGCACGGCAAAACGATTAATGCCGCCCGTATTGATGCAATTTTGAAGGCGCGTACCGGGGCGACAAACTGTTTGACCTGTGCTAAAGGCGTCAAATTGAAAACCCCGCTGAAATCCTTGGCATGGATGAGTGGCTCCAGTGCCTTCAGCAAACCGAAAGTCATGCCGAAACCCGCCCCTGTGAAAGATGAAGTATTGCCTACCGGTTCTGAAATCGAAATAGATGCCGAAGATACTCCGACTCCGAAAGCAGCTTCGGAATACTCGCCGAGAAAACCCAAAGCTGCCGAATACACCCCTCCGCCGGCAGCTTCTACACCTTCCTATCCAAAATATGATCTGCCGGCAGACGGAGATCCTACTTCATTGCTGTTTTAAGTAGAGATTGCCCTATAACTGTTTAAAATAGAATAGGTTGCTCACCATTTATTCTGCATGAACAGGAATAACCGTTAGGTAAGTTGCCTTTATAAGGTCGTCTGAAAACTTGTCTTCCATGTTTTCAGACGACTTTTCTTTTATAGTGGATTAAATTTAAATCAGGACAAGGCGACGAAGCCGCAGACAGTACAAATAGTACGGCAAGGCGAGGCA
>NZ_CEXQBZ010000065.1:0-7121 GCF_982712965.1 Neisseria flava
GTCGCATACAGAACCCAGCTTACACAGAGCGCCTGAATAGGCTTTTATGAGTGTCCAAGATTTGGGGGCCAGTTCAGATTTCAGACGACCTTTATTGAATAAAAAGGCTGTGGATGATTGTTTATCCACAACCTTTTTGTACGCTGTCTTATCTCAAGCCGCCGGCAGCTCGTGGAAGGCGGACGGCAAATTCTCATCGTCAGAAAATTCCACCCATTCGTAAGCGGTTTCGTCCGCCAAAACCGCACGCAATAAAGCGTTGTTGATGGCATGGCCGGATTTGTAGCCTTCGAATGCGCCGATAATCGGGTGTCCGACGATATACAAATCGCCGATGGCATCGAGGATTTTGTGGCGGACAAACTCGTCGGGATAACGCAAACCTTCCGGATTCAAAACATCCATGTCGTCAATTACAATGGCGTTGTTCAAATTGCCGCCCAGCCCGAGATTGTGGGCGCGCATCATTTCCACTTCGTGCATAAAGCCGAAGGTGCGCGCGCGCGCGATTTCATCGATGTAGGATTTGCCCGCGAAATCGATTTCAAAAGTGGGCGAGCTGCGGTTGAAAACCGGATGGTCAAATTCGATGGTCAGCGTCACTTTAAAGCCGTCATACGGCGTAAAGCGCACCCATTTGCCCGCTTCCTTGACTTCGACAGGCTTGAGGATTTTCAAAAACCGCTTTTGCGCCTTTTGATCGACAACGCCCGCATCTTGCAAAAGATAGATAAACGGCAGGCTGGAGCCGTCCATAATCGGGATTTCGGGCGCGTTCAACTCAATCAGCGCATTGTCGATGCCGTAGGCGGAAAGCGCGGACATGATGTGTTCAATCGTGCCGACGCGCACGCCTTTGTCGGTTACGATGGTGGACGAGAGGCGCGTATCGTTGATGAGGTAGGGCGTAAGTTTGATGGTTTCGCCCATTTCGCCGTCCAAATCGGTACGACGGAAAGAAATCCCGCTGTTTTCAGGCGCAGGGTGTAAGGTCAGCGCGACCCGTTCGCCCGAATGCAGCCCGACGCCGGTTACGCTGATGGATTTTGCCAAAGTTCGTTGCAGCATAAACCGCCTCCTTATTCAATAATTGGTTTGATGTTTGGATAATACGATAAAAAGGAAAAAATAATCCATTATTTTTAATAGTATTTGCTAATGTAGGCGTTTCAGAACCATAGATTTTTCAGACGACCCTTTGTACCGGTAAGATTATCCACAGTATGCCGTGTAATCTGAGTGGAAAAATCCGATTTTATCCACAGAAAAATTCAAACAATTACAGATTATCCGACTTTGTTCTCATAAAAAACAAAACTTGAACGCAGCCTTTAAATGAATCCAACAATTTGATTATACAATCAGTAATAAGGTTATCCACAAAGCGGGGATACACTCATCACCATCATCATTTTTTTAAATAATTACATATTAATTTTAAAAACAACCAAAATTTATCCCCAAATATGGGGACAAACCGTACCAATCTGTATTTTCAGACGACCTATTTCACGGTTTTTTTATTTAAATCAAACATTTTAAAAGTAGCATCGTGTAATTCTAGGTAGTAGTTTTATTTCAGGCTACAATAGCCCTTATTGAAATTTATCCCTTTCCCTACTGACAGGAGTATCAAAATGAGCATCAAAGTAGCGATTAACGGTTTCGGCCGCATCGGCCGTCTGGCATTGCGTCAAATTGAAAAAGCCAAAGGCATCGAAGTCGTCGCCGTCAACGACCTGACCCCTGCCGATATGCTGCTGCACCTTTTCAAATACGACAGCACCCAAGGCCGTTTCCAAGGTACTGCCGAATTGAAAGACGATGCCATCGTGGTGAACGGCAAAGAAATCAAAGTCTTCGCCAATCCGAATCCTGAAGAATTGCCTTGGGGCGATTTGGGTGTGGACGTCGTCCTCGAATGTACCGGCTTCTTTACCAGCAAAACCAAAGCCGAAGCCCATATCCGCGCCGGCGCACGCAAAGTCGTTATTTCCGCGCCCGGCGGCAATGACGTGAAAACCGTCGTATATGGCGTGAACCAAGACATTTTAGACGGCAGCGAAACCGTTATCTCCGCCGCTTCCTGCACCACCAACTGCCTTGCCCCGATGGCGGCAGTCCTGCAAAAAGAATTCGGTGTAGTCGAAGGCCTGATGACCACCATCCACGCCTACACCGGCGACCAAAACACCCTTGATGCGCCGCACCGCAAAGGCGATTTGCGCCGCGCCCGCGCCGCCGCGCTCAACATCGTGCCCAACAGCACCGGCGCCGCCAAAGCCATCGGTTTGGTTATCCCCGAATTGAATGGCAAACTCGACGGCTCCGCCCAACGCGTTCCCGTTGCCACCGGCTCGCTGACCGAATTGGTTTCCATCCTCGAACGCCCTGTAACCAAAGAAGAAATCAACGCCGCGATGAAAGCTGCCGCGAGCGAATCTTACGGCTACACCGAAGATCAAATCGTTTCTTCCGATGTCGTCGGTATCGAATACGGCTCACTCTTCGACGCCACCCAAACCCGCGTGATGACCGTAGGCGACAAACAATTGGTGAAAACCGTCGCTTGGTACGACAACGAAATGTCTTACACCTGCCAACTCGTCCGCACTTTGGAATACTTCGCAGGCAAAATCTAAAGGATTTCGGATTGGGTAAACCAGTCTGTGGATAAGTAAGAGAAAAGGTCGTCTGAAAACGGGGGTAGAACGAGTTTCTCTAAAACTCAAATCTCAAAGTTTTCAGATGACCTCTTTTTTACCTGCAACCCGCCCCCTCTCCCGTCTGGCGGGAGAGGGTTGGGGAGAGGGTAGCTCTTCCTTTATTGCCGTATATCCGCAAGCCACCCTCATCCTAACCTTCACCCGCCGGACGGGGGAAGAAATAAGGTTGCTGTAGCTGTAAAAAGTCGTCTGAAAACCTTATTTCAAGTTTTCAGACGACCTTGCGTTTTTGACGGATTTGACAATGGTAATTTAGAACGTAACTGCTTCAGCCAAAATTTTACCCGCCAAGTCTTTGGGCGACAGGTTGGGTTCGCCTTGCAGCGGCCATTCGATGCCGGCTGTCGGGTCGTTCCAAATCAGCGAATGTTCGGCTTTCGGGTTGTAATAGTCCGTGCATTTGTAAACGAATTCGGCTTCATCGCTCAAAACGTAAAAGCCGTGCGCGAAACCTTCGGGTACCCACAGTTGGCGTTTGTTTTCTGCCGACAGGATTTCGCCAGCCCATTTGCCGAAAGTCGGCGAGTCTTTACGCATATCGACGGCAACGTCAAACACTTCGCCGACGACGACGCGCACGAGTTTGCCTTGCGTGTTTTCGGTTTGGTAATGCAGGCCGCGCAATACGCCTTTGCTTGATTTGGAATGGTTTTCCTGTACGAAGGTGCGGTCGCAGACGTTGGCCTTAAACCATTCGTCGCGGAAGGTTTCCATGAAGAAACCTCGCGCGTCGCCAAAAACTTGCGGTTCTAAAAGTTTGACTTCGGGTAGGGTGGTATCGATGATTTTCATGAAGTATTCTCAAGTATGGGACAGGTCGTCTGAAAACGGACGGGATGTTACAAACAGACCATTTCGTTTGCCATTTGCTGTTCTAAGGTTTCGCGGCGGCGGATAAGCCGGTATTCGCTGCCGTCCACCAAGACTTCCGCCGCCCGGTTGCGCGCGTTGTAATTGCTCGCCATGCTGGCACCGTATGCGCCTGCGCTGCGGATAACCAGCAAATCGCCTTCTTCGCAGGCAAGGGTGCGGTCTTTGCCGAGAAAGTCGCCGGTTTCGCAAATCGGGCCGACGATGTTGGCGGTCAGCGGTGGGATGTTTTTTGCTTCTACCGCTTCGATATGGTGATAGGCGTCATAGAGTGCGGGGCGCATGAGGTCGTTCATGGCGGCATCGACCATGACGAAGTTTTTTTCTTCGCCGTGTTTGACGAACTCGACGCGTGCAAGCAGCGAGCCTGCGTTGCCGACCAAACTACGACCTGGTTCGAGGATAAGTTTCAGACGACGTGTGCCGATCAGTTTTTGAACCGCTTGGGCATACGCGCCCAAATCGGGGACGGTTTCGTCTTGATAAACGATGCCGACGCCGCCGCCTAAGTCCAAATGTTCTAAAACGATGCCTTCATCAGCCAACTTATCCACCAAAATCAAAATGCGCTCGCAGGCTTCGATGAGCGGGCTTAAGTCGGTCAGTTGCGAACCGATGTGGCAGTCGATGCCGATGATTTTGAGGTGGCTTTGGCGGGCGGCGTGGCGGTAGGCTTCGAGCGCGTCGGCGTAGGCAATGCCGAATTTGTTGGCTTTCAGGCCGGTGGAGATGTAGGGATGGGTTTTGGCATCGACGTCTGGGTTGACGCGCAGGGAGACGGACGCGGTTTTGCCCAAGCGTTCGGCAACCTTTTGAATGCGGTCGATTTCGGGGATGCTTTCCATATTGAAGCATTTCACGCCGGCATGCAGCGCGAACTCGATTTCCGCCTCGCTTTTGCCCACGCCTGAAAATATGGTTTTCGCCGCGTCGCCGCCTGCCGCCAAAACACGCGCCAATTCGCCGCCGGAAACGATGTCGAAACCGCTGCCCAGCGAGGCGAAGTGTTTGATGATGCTCAGATTACCGTTTGCCTTGACGGCGTAGCAGACGAGCGGGGAAAGCGCGGCAAACGCAGTTTGGTAATTTTCAAATGCTTCGGTCAGCGCAGATTGGCTGTACACATAAAGCGGTGTGCCAAATTCTTCGGCAAGGCGGGGGTAGGGGACTTGTTCGCAATGCAGGGTCATATTGGTAAGGCTTAATCGTTGGTTTGATTGGTAGGTTCTTTGGAAGAATGGATTTTCAGGCCGGTTTGGACCACGCCGAAACGCGCCTTGTCGCCTTCTTTGGGCAGGTAGAGGTCGCCTTTGTAACCGCAGGCCGAGAGCAGGAGGGCGGTTGCCGCAGCAAAAAATACGCCGTATTTCATCGGTAAACTTCCTTCATAAGCGCGAATGTGGCAAGATTCGGTATCTTAAACAAAAAACACACAAAAAGCCATGATGACCGAAAGCGAATTCATCCGCATGAGCGAAGAATTGTTCGAACACATCGAAGACCAAATTGACGAAAACGGCTGGGATTTCGACTGCCAGTTTGCCGGAAACGTGCTGACTATCGAAGCGGCGGACGGCACGCAAATCATCGTCAACCGCCACACGCCCAATCAGGAATTATGGATTGCCGCAAAAAGCGGCGGCTACCATTTCGCCGAGCAAAACGGCAAATGGCTGGCAACACGCGACAGCCGCGATTTTTATGATGTTTTGAACGAAGCGCTGAGCGCGGCTTCGGGCGAAGCGGTAAAGATTGACGAATTGTGATCGGACTCAGAAGCCCATCTCACACCCAAAATATTTACTCAAAAGGATAATCCAATGCCCCTGTTAGACAGTTTTAAAGTCGACCACACCCGTATGCACGCCCCTGCCGTGCGTGTGGCGAAAACCATGACCACGCCCAAAGGCGACACCATTACCGTATTCGACCTGCGCTTTTGCGTTCCCAACAAAGAAATCCTGTCCGAAAAAGGCATCCACACGCTGGAGCATTTGTTCGCAGGCTTTATGCGCGACCACTTGAACGGCAACGGCGTCGAAATCATCGACATTTCCCCGATGGGCTGCCGCACCGGTTTCTACATGAGCCTCATCGGCACGCCCGACGAGCAGCAGGTCGCCGACGCATGGCTCGCTTCGATGCGGGATGTCGTCAATGTCAAAGACCAAAGCAAAATCCCCGAGTTGAACGAATACCAATGCGGCACTTATCTGATGCACTCGCTTGCCGAAGCGCAGGAAATCGCGCAAAACGTCCTGACGCGCAAAGTGGCGGTGAACAAAAACGAAGAGCTGACGCTGGATGAAAGTTTGCTGAACGCTTAAACGATATGCTTGAAAAAAGGTCGTCTGAAAACGGGAAACCGGATTTCAGACGACCTTTAGGTTTGGGGGTGTGATATTCCGCTGTCGGTTTGTTTAAGCAGAAAAATATATTTCAAAACTAAAAAATAAAATACGAGAACAAGATAAATACGGGAAGTTCCTATAAGGTTATTCTACAATACACCTTTTATTTATTGCATAAGGTCGTCTGAAATGACGGATTTGTCGAAAGGTCTGATTGCGGCGGCGTTGTCCAATATTTTGTTTGTTGTGTTGTTTTTATACGGAATTTGGATGAAGCCGATGACGGGGACGGAAGTCTTCGCTTGGCGGATGGTGGCGATGCTGGCGGCTTTGTTTGGCCTGATGGGGATGGTGGGCGGCTGGCAGGCGGCAGACAGATTTATACGCGGCGTCGGCCGGGATTGGAAACGCTGGCTGTTGATTTTCCTGCCCACCCCTGTTTTTGCGAGCCAGTTGTGGCTGTTTGTCTGGTCGCCCGTCAACGGGGAGGGCGTGAATGTGGCGATGGGCTATTTTCTGTTTCCGCTGGCTATGATGTTGTGCGGGCGGATTTGGTTTAAAGAACGCCTCAACCGCCTGCAAACGGCGGCTGTCATGCTGGCGTGCGCCGGCGTGGCGTGGGAATGGCTGCGGATGGGTGCGTTTTCGTGGGCGACGGTGTGGGTGTTCGGCACTTATCCTGTGTATTACCTGCTGCGGCGAAGGTTGGGCGTGCCGCCTTTGGTCGGATTGACGTTGGATTTGATGGTGATTGCGCCGTGTGCGCTAGTGTATATCGTATTTTTTACGGATACGTTAGGTTTGATTGCCGATATGCCGGTATTGGCGGGGTTTGTGGTATTGCTGGGAATAAACAGCGCGGTAGCCATGCATTTGAACCTGAAGGCAAATCAATTATTGCCGGTCGCTGTCTTCGGCATGATGAGTTATTTGGAGCCTGTTTTGCTGTTTGCCGTATCGGTAACGTTTTTGGGCGAACCTTTGCAGCCCGGGGCTTTAATCAGCTATGGTTTGATTTGGTCGGGGTTGTGCATGATGATGGCAAACGGGTGGATCAAGGCAAGACAGAAAGCAGTCGATAAAAGATAAAGGACAATAAAAGGTCGTCTGAAAACTGAACTGGCCCCCAAATCTTGGACACTCATAAAAGCCTATTCAGGCGCTCTGTGTAAGC
>NZ_CEXQBZ010000066.1:0-6930 GCF_982712965.1 Neisseria flava
GCAGGCGGGAGTCCAGACTGTCAGTATTCAGAAATATTCAAAGGTTACTGTAATCCCAAACCCCGGATTCCCGCCTGCGCGGGAATGACGGAATGAATGTTCCTGATTTGAAGGTTACTACATATTTTGTCCTCCCTATTTTTCAGACGACCTATCCGACAGGTAAAAACATGCTCCTTATCCGCAACCTGACCTACTGGTTCATCCTCAGCACCAGCCTGATTTTACTTTTCCCCTTCATGCTCCTCGCCCTGCCCGTCCAAGGCGGCGCGCACAAAATGGCGCAAATCTGGGTACGCATCCTCAACTGGTCGCTCAAACACATCATCGGACTCAAATACCACCTTATCGGTGCCGAAAACATCCCCGACCGCCCCTCCATCATCTGCGCCAAACACCAAAGCGGCTGGGAAACCCTCGCACTGCAAGAAATCTTTCCGCCGCAGGTTTACGTCGCCAAACGAGAGCTGTTCAAAATCCCCTTTTTCGGCTGGGGTCTGAAACTCGTCAAAACCATAGGCATAGACCGCAGCAACAGCCGCGAAGCCAACAAACAACTGATGGAACAAGGCATGGCGCGCAAAAACGAAGGCTACTGGATCACCATCTTCCCCGAAGGCACACGCCTGCCGCCCGGCGAAAAAGGCCGCTACAAACTCGGCGGCGCGCGCATGGCGAAAATGTTTGAAATGGACATCGTCCCCGTCTCCCTCAACAGCGGCGAATTTTGGCCGAAAAACGCCTTCCTCAAACACCCCGGCACCATTACCGTCATCATCAACCCCGTTATCCCCCACAACAGCGGCACAGAAGCCGAATTGATGGCGGAATGCGAAAAACGGATTGAAACTCAACAACCCCTGATTGAGGGGAAAGGACCGTTTGCGGCAAAAAATAGGAAAGCAACAGCATCGCCATCATGATAAAAGGTCGTCTGAAATTCGGTTTTCAGACGACCTTCTTTCAAAGAAAAAAACCTGCACGGTTGTCCGTGCAGGTTTTTGTTTGCGCTCAGGTTGGGACAACCTTACATCATGCCGCCCATACCACCCATGCCGCCCATGTCAGGCATAGCAGGTTTTTCTTCAGGGATTTCAGCGATCATACAGTCTGTGGTCAGCATCAGGCCGGCGATAGACGCGGCGTGTTGCAACGCGGAACGGGTTACTTTGGCGGGGTCGAGTACGCCCATTTCGATCATGTCGCCGTATTCGCCGGAACCTGCGTTGTAACCGTAGTTGCCTTTGCCTTCCAGCACTTTGTTCACGACCACGCTAGGCTCGCCGCCTGCGTTGGCAACGATTTGGCGCAGCGGAGACTCAACGGCGCGCAAGACGATTTGTACGCCTGCGTCTTGGTCGGCATTGCCGGTGTGCAGGTTTTCCAAAGCGGCACGGGCACGCAACAGGGCTACGCCGCCGCCTGCAACCACACCTTCTTCAACGGCTGCGCGGGTAGCGTGCAGCGCGTCTTCAACGCGGTCCTTTTTCTCTTTCATTTCAACTTCGGTAGCGGCACCGACTTTGATTACTGCCACGCCGCCTGCCAGTTTGGCAACGCGCTCTTGCAGTTTTTCTTTGTCGTAATCGCTGGTCGCGGTTTCGATTTGTTGGCGGATTTCGGCAACACGCGCTTCGATTTGGGCAGCGTCGCCAAAGCCGTCGATGATGGTGGTGTTTTCTTTACCGATTTCGATGCGTTTGGCTTGACCCAAGTCTTCCAGAGTGGCTTTTTCCAAAGACAGGCCGACTTCTTCGGCAATCACGGTGCCGCCGGTCAGGATGGCGATGTCTTGCAACATGGCTTTGCGGCGGTCGCCGAAGCCCGGAGCTTTCACGGCAACGGTTTTCAGGATGCCGCGGATGTTGTTCACCACCAAAGTCGCCAAGGCTTCGCCTTCTACGTCTTCAGCGATAATCAAGAGCGGACGGCTGGCTTTTGCCACTTGTTCCAAAACAGGCAGCAGGTCACGGATGTTGCTGATTTTTTTGTCGAACAGCAATACAAACGGATTGTCCAGCGCAGCGATTTGTTTTTCCGCATCATTGATGAAGTAAGGGGACAGGTAGCCGCGGTCGAACTGCATACCTTCGACGACATCCAATTCGTTTTCCAAAGATTTGCCGTCTTCAACGGTAATCACGCCTTCTTTGCCGACTTTTTCCATCGCTTCGGCAATAATCGCGCCGACTTGTTCGTCGGAGTTGGCGGAAATCGAGCCGACTTGGGCGATTTCTTTAGAAGTGTCGCAAGGTTTGGCGATGTTTTTCAGCTCTTCAACCAAAGCGGCAACGGCTTTGTCGATACCGCGTTTCAGGTCGGTCGGGTTCATGCCGGCGGTCACGTATTTCATGCCTTCCGCTACGATGGCTTGAGCCAATACGGTAGCGGTAGTGGTACCGTCGCCCGCTACGTCGTTGGTTTTGGACGCAACTTCTTTCACCATTTGCGCGCCCATGTTTTCGAATTTGTCTTTCAGTTCGATTTCTTTAGCGACGGTAACGCCGTCTTTGGTGATGTGCGGGCCGCCGAATGCGCGGTCAACGACTACGTTGCGGCCTTTAGGGCCCAAAGTTACGCGGACGGCGTTTGCCAAAGTGTTCACGCCGCTGACCATTTTTTGGCGGACTTCGTTACCGAACTGTACGTCTTTTGCTGCCATGTTTTGATTCTCCAAAATTGTTTAATGTTGTTTGAGGTCGTCTGAAAACCTTGTACGTCTTTTCAGACAACCTGTTGTTCTGAATACAAGGAATGTTTATTCGACAATACCGAAAATATCTTCTTCGCGCATCACCAACAGCTCTTCGCCGTCGGCTTTTACGGTTTGACCGCTGTATTTGCCGAAAATCACTTTGTCGCCGACTTTGACATCCAGCGGACGGCGCGCGCCGTCTTTACCGATTTTGCCCGCACCCACGGCGATCACTTCGCCCATGTCGGGTTTTTCAGCAGCTGCGCCCGGCAAAACGATGCCTGATGCGGTTTTTTCTTCAGCTTCCAAGCGTTTGACGACGACGCGGTCGTGTAAAGGACGGATGGTCATGTTTTATGCTCCGATAAATAGTTTGAAAACAATCATCTGCCTTCATCCGGCAGATGCGGTTTGAAAAAGAAGGCGGCAAGTTTGTCAACAAACTTACCTTAACACAGCGGCAAATTAGGGTTTGTCCCGATAAATTCAAGGGAAGAAGTAAAAATTTTCTATGCGGGGTCGGCGGGGTCGTCTGAAAACGGGCATAACAGGTTGCGCACCATCACCACCCTACTTTCAATGCTGATCAAGCAGGCAGACATTTTCAGACGACCTTTTACAGACGGCGGGCTTCACATACTTCAATCAACAAAAAACCAGACACTATCGGCACAAACCTATGCACACCTTTACAAAATAATATCCTACCTTTAAAATAAATAAAAATTATTATTAATAAATAATTTATCGATTAACTGAAACTTATCCAACAGAAGGAAATTTCCATGACTTCGCCCCTGTTCCGCTTCAGCCTGCTTTCAATGGCACTCGCCGCCGGTTTTGCCCACGCGGAAAACGAAGCAAAAGAAAGCGTTACCCTTGATACCGTTACCGTAAAAGGTGACCGCCAAGGCAGCAAAATCAAAACTAATATCGTTACCCTTCAACAAAAAGACGAAAGCACGGCAACCGATTTGCGCGAATTGTTAAAAGAAGAACCTGCCATCGATTTCGGCGGCGGTAACGGCACATCCCAACACATGACCTTGCGCGGCATGGGTCAGAACTCTGTCGACATCAAGGTGGACAACGCCTATTCCGACAGCCAAATCCTTTACCACCAAGGCAGATTTATTGTCGATCCCGCTTTGGTTAAAGTCGTTTCCGTACAAAAAGGCGCGGGTTCCGCCTCTGCCGGTATCGGCGCAACCAACGGCGCGATCATCGCCAAAACCGTCGATGCCCAAGACCTGCTCAAAGGCTTGGATAAAAACTGGGGCGTGCGCCTCAGCAGCGGCTATGCCTCTAATGACGGCGTAAACTACGGCGCAAGCGTATTCGGAAAAGAGGGCAACTTCGACGGTTTGTTCTCTTACAACCGCAACGATGAAAAAGAGTACGAAGCAGGTAAAGGCTACAAAAGTCCCAACGGCGGCAAAACCGTACCTTACAGCGCACTGGACAAACGCAGCTACCTGGCCAAAATCGGAACAACCTTCGGCGACGGCGACCACCGCATCGTGTTGAGCCACATGAAAGACCAGCACCGGGGCATCCGTACTGTGCGTGAAGAGTTTACAATCTTCGAGTCCGACCCTGCAAAAGACAGGCAGAAACCCTCATACCGTGAAACTACCCAATCCAACACCAACTTGGAGTACACGGGTAAAAACCTGGGCTTTGTCGAAAAACTGAACGCCAACGCCTATGTGTTGGAAAACGAACGCTATTCCGCCGATGACAGCGGCAGCGGTTACGCAGGCAATGTGGTCGGCCCTAACCATACCCGAATCGCCACTCGTGGTGCGAACTTCAACTTCGACAGCCGCCTTGCCGAACAAACCCTGTTGAAATACGGTATCAACTACCGCCATCAGGAAATCGAGCCGCAAGCGTTTTTGAACAACGAATTTAAGATCTCCGGTAAGAAACCAGACCCCAAAGATCCTAAAAAAGAAATAGATAAGACCGATGAAGAAAAAGCGAAAGACAAGAAAGTTATGGATCTTGTCCATTCCTACAAACTGTCCAACCCGACCAAAACCGATACCGGCGCGTATATCGAAGCCATTCACGAAATTAACGGCTTTACCCTGACCGGCGGACTGCGTTACGACCGCTTCAAGGTGAAAACCCATGACGGCAAAACCGTTTCAAGCAGCAGCCTTAACCCGAGTTTCGGCGTGATTTGGCAGCCGCACGAACACTGGAGCTTCAGCGCAAGCCACAACTACGCCAGCCGCAGCCCGCGCCTGTATGACGCGCTGCAAACCCACGGCAAGCGCGGCATCATCTCGATTGCCGACGGCACCAAAGCCGAACGCGCGCGCAATACCGAAATCGGTTTCAACTACAACGACGGCACGTTTGCCGCAAACGGCAGCTACTTCTGGCAGACCATCAAAGACGCGCTTGCCAATCCGCAAAACCGCCACGACTCTGTCGCCATCCGTGAAGCCGTCAATGCCGGCTACATCAAAAACCACGGTTACGAATTGGGCGCGTCCTACCGCACCGGCGGCTTGACTGCCAAAGTCGGCGTAAGCCACAGCAAACCGCGTTTTTACGATACACACAAAGATAAATTGTTAAGCGCGAACCCCGAGTTTGGCGCACAAACCGGCCGCACTTGGACGGCTTCCCTTGCCTACCGCTTCCAAAATCCGAATCTGGAAATCGGCTGGCGCGGACGCTATGTTCAAAAAGCCGTGGGTTCGATATTGGTGGCAGGTCAAAAAGGTCGCGACGGCAAACTGGAAAACGTTGTACGCCAAGGTTTCGGTGTGAACGATGTCTTCGCCAACTGGAAACCATTGGGCAAAGACACGCTCAATATCAATCTTTCAGTTAACAACGTGTTCAACAAGTTCTACTATCCGCACAGTCAACGCTGGACCAATACCCTACCAGGTACCGGACGTGATGTACGCTTGGGCGTGAACTACCGCTTCTAAAAAGAGCGGGTAAAATACGGGCAGGTCGTCTGAATCAGCTTCGGTTTTCAGACGACCTGCCTGTCAATCAGATTTCTCAATCTGGCATTTTCCAAATTTTTTTGACAACGGCAGGATTGGAACAGGTGTTTGGTGCGAGCATCCGCTTTGCGGATTTTCAGACGACCCGTCCATATTACCTGCCCGAACCCGACAACGGAGAAATTATCCCATGTTACGTTTAACTGCTTTAGCCGTATGCTGCGCCCTTGCTTTGGGCGCGTGTTCGCCGAAAGATTCCGCTTCAAACCAAAACGCCCAAACCGCTTCCGCAGCCCAAACCGAAGGCGCAGATTTGACCGTCAAAACGACGCGCGGCGACGCGAAAGTGCCGCAAAATCCTGAACGTATCGCCGTTTATGACTTGGGTATGCTCGATACTTTAAGCAAATTGGGCGTGAAAACCGGTTTGTCCGTCGATAAAAACCGGCTGCCTTATTTGGACGAATATTTCAAAACGACAAAACCTGCCGGTACGCTGTTCGAGCCGGATTACGAAGCACTCAACGCCTACAAGCCGCAGCTCATCATCATCGGCAGCCGCGCAGCCAAAGCGTTTGACAAGTTGAACGCCATTGCGCCGACCATCGAGATGACCGCCGATACCGCCAACCTCAAAGAAAGTGCCAAAGAGCGTATCGACGCTTTGGCGCAAATCTTCGGCAAACAGGCGGAAGCCGACAAGCTGAAAGCCGAAATCGACGCATCTTTCGAAGCCGCGAAAACCGCCGCGCAAGGTAAAGGCAAAGGTTTGGTGATTTTGGTCAACGGCGGAAAAATGTCCGCCTTCGGACCGTCTTCACGACTGGGCGGCTGGCTGCACAAAGACATCGGCGTTCCGGCCGTTGACGAAGCCATCAAAGAAGGCAGCCACGGTCAGCCCGTCAGCTTCGAATACCTGGAAGAGAAAAATCCCGACTGGCTGTTTGTCCTCGACCGAAGCGCAGCCATCGGCGAAGAAGGGCAGGCGGCGAAAGACGTGTTGAACAATCCGCTGGTTGCCGAAACGACTGCATGGAAAAAAGGACAGGTGGTTTACCTCGTTCCCGAAACCTACTTGGCGGCGGGCGGCGCGCAAGAATTGCTGAACGCGTCCAAGCAAGTTACCGACGCGTTTAATGCGGCGAAGTAAGTTGATTTGATTTAAAAAAGGTCGTCTGAAACCTGAACTGGCCCCCAAATCTTGGACACTCATAAAAGCCTTTTCAGGCGCTCTGTGCAAGCTGGGTTCTGTATGCGACA
>NZ_CEXQBZ010000067.1:0-6784 GCF_982712965.1 Neisseria flava
CCATCAATTCCGTGGGCAAAGCCCACGCTACAATCCGCAGCAGGTATCGCAACGCCCTACCCGCCGCCGCGTTGGATTTGCCTATCAGGAAAAGCTGTTTGTTTAGCTTAGATTCACTTTCCTCCCCCATAAAAATTAAAAAGGTCGTCTGAAACCCATAATCACATGGTTTCAGACGACCTTTAATCTTTTCCATCCGCTTTTCAGACGGCCTTACAGCAAGAACATTGTCGCCAGTCCCAAGAAAATCAGAAAACCGCCGGAATCCGTTACCGCCGTAATCAGCACCGAGCTGCCCAAAGCAGGGTCGCGGCCGGATTTTTCCATGATGACGGGGATGAGTACGCCGACCGAGGCGGCGAGCAAAAGGTTCAGTGTCATCGCGGCGACCATCACCAAACCGATGCCGATGCTGCCGTACAGCAGCCATGACACCACGCCCATGACCGTTCCCCAGATGATGCCGTTGACCAAGGCAACGCCGACTTCTTTTTTCAACAAACGTCCCGCCTGCATCCCTGTCAACTGCCCCATCGCCATCGCGCGGACAATCATGGTGATGGTTTGGTTGCCGGAGTTTCCGCCGATACCGGCGACGATGGGCATCAGCGCGGCGAGTGCGACGATTTTTTCGATACTGCCCTCAAACGCGCCGATAACGCGGCTGGCGAGAAAGGCAGTGCAAAGGTTGACGGCAAGCCACATCCAGCGGTTTTTCACCGAATCCCAGACAGGCGCGAACAAATCTTCCTCTTCCTGCAAACCCGCCATGTTCAACATATCCGCTTCGGATTCTTCGCGGATAACGTCCACCATCTCGTCGATGGTAATCCTGCCGATGAGCTTTTTGTTTTCATCGACTACGGGCGCAGTAACCAAGTCATAACGTTCGAACGCCTGCGCCGCCTCTTCCACGTCGTCTTCAGGACGGAAGCGTACGACTTCGGTTGCCATCACGTCCGCCACTAAGTCTTCGGGATCGGCAACCAAAAGTTTGCGGATGGGCAGCACGCCTTGCAGGATGTCGTTTTCATCGACCACGAAAATCTTGTCGGTATGGTCGGGCAGGCTCTCGAAACGGCGCAGGTAACGTAGAACCACTTCGCAGGCAACGTCGGCGCGGATGCTGACCAACTCGAAGTCCATAATCGCGCCGACTTGGTTGTCTTCATACGACATCGCCGCCTTGACTTGGGCGCGCTCTTCCTCGTCGCGCGTCTGCAAGGCTTCATAAACCACTTGGTGCGGCAAATCGCCCGCCAGCTCCGCCAGTTCGTCCGCGTCCAAGTCATCAACCGCCGCCAACAGCTCGTCTTTGTCCATCGACTCGATCAGCGTTTCGCGCACCGCGTCGGAGACTTCCAGCAACACTTCGCCGTCGTCTTCCGGCGTAACCAATAACCAAACGATATTACGTTCGCGCGGCGGCAACGATTCCAACACCGCCGCCACGTCGGCAGGGTGCAGCTCGTTCAAAAGGACGGTCAGCTCGGTAAATTTGTCGCGCAACGCCTCGTCCTCAATCGGCACGCCTTCCTCAATTTGCGGGAAGGCGGGCGAAAGGATTTCGCACAGCGCGTGGATACGGTCGAAATCGGCGGAAACGCGCTCTACGTCGCTTTCGATACCGTCGTTTTCAAGGTTCGGAGGGGTTTGTTCGATGCTCATAAATGCTCCGCCCGCCGGATGCGGGAAGGCATTTCGGCGGGATGGTTATCGTGTATTTCGGGATAAACCGGAAGGGAAGTTCAGTAAAAACGAACTGGGAAGGTCCATAATAAAAGCCTGCTGATTCAGGCGTCGTGTTGGAAACGGAGCGTATTTTACCGCGTTTCGAGGCGGTTTACTATTTTTAACTGAAAAGGTCGTCTGAAAAAACGTAACTGTTTTTTCAGACGACCTGTATGTATCTCCGGTCTGTAAAGTGGAAATAAGAAAATTTACAGGGATATTTGATGTAAGGCAGGTTTGAGGTATGCAGTGGTTGTTTGGCTTTTAGGTGTATGGCTAGAATGGCACATAATTTACGCACACATACTTCTGTAACATCATCCGATACGTTTTTAAAATATTTTTCAGACGACCTCTCCGATTGATTTTCGGATGCCGACACTATCAAAAATATAGTGGATTGGCTTTAAAGCGGGGCGACGCCGCACCGGATTGAATGTGGTCTGCCAAAATGAACAAACGGGACAGTTTCGGGTCAATATTTAAAATTTAAACAAATTTACTACTTTCTTTACAAAAAAACGAAAGGACTACCTCATGTCGGACAATACGCAAACAACACGGCAGGGCTTGCCCTCGCTGCCGAAAAGCACGATTTGGATGCTCAGTTTCGGCTTTCTCGGCGTTCAGACGGCCTTTACCCTGCAAAGCTCGCAGATGAGCCGCATCTTCCAGACGCTCGGCGCCGACCCGCACAGCCTCGGCTGGTTCTTTATCCTGCCGCCGTTGGCGGGGATGCTGGTGCAGCCGATTGTCGGCCATTACTCCGACCGCACTTGGAAGCCGCACTTGGGCGGCCGCCGTCTGCCGTATCTGCTTTACGGCACGCTGATTGCGGTCATCGTGATGATTTTGATGCCGAACTCGGGCAGCTTCGGCTTCGGCTATGCGTCACTGGCGGCTTTGTCGTTCGGCGCGCTGATGATTGCGCTGTTGGACGTGTCGTCGAATATGGCGATGCAGCCGTTTAAGATGATGGTCGGCGACATGGTCAACGAGGAGCAGAAGGGCTACGCCTACGGGATTCAGAGTTTCTTGGCGAATACGGGTGCGGTTGTGGCGGCGATTCTGCCGTTTGTGTTCGCGTATATCGGTTTGGCGAACACTGCCGAGAAAGGCGTCGTGCCGCAGACCGTGGTCGTGGCGTTTTATGTGGGCGCGGCGTTGCTGGTGATTACCAGCGCGTTCACGATTTTCAAAGTGAAGGAATACGATCCGGAAACCTACGCCCGCTACCACGGCATCGACGTGGCGGCGAATCAGGAGAAGACCAACTGGATCGAACTCTTGAAAACCGCGCCTAAAGCGTTTTGGACGGTTACTCTGGTGCAGTTTTTCTGCTGGTTCGCCTTCCAATATATGTGGACTTATTCCGCAGGCGCGATTGCGGAAAACGTCTGGCATACGACCGATGCGTCTTCCGTAGGCTATCAGGAAGCGGGCAACTGGTACGGTGTATTGGCGGCGGTGCAGTCGGTTGCAGCGGTGATTTGTTCGTTTGTATTGGCGAAAATCCCCAACCGATACCATAAGGCGGGTTATTTCAGCTGCCTGGCTTTGGGCGCGCTCGGCTTTTTCTCCGTATTCTTCATCAGCAACCAATACGCGCTGGTGTTGTCTTACATCTTAATTGGTATTGCTTGGGCGGGCATCATCACTTATCCGCTGACGATTGTGACCAACGCCTTGTCGGGCAAGCATATGGGCACTTATTTGGGCTTGTTCAACGGCTCCATCTGTATGCCCCAAATCGTCGCTTCGCTGTTGAGTTTCATATTGTTCCCGATGATGGGCGGTTTGCAGGCCAATATGTTCTTGGTAGGGGGTGTCGTCCTGCTGCTGGGCGCGTTTTCCGTGTTCCTGATTAAAGAAACACACGGCGGCGCATAATTTTCTTCATTTATCGGCAGGAGGGTCGTCTGAAACTTCTGCCGACGCTTTATCCGATTGAATAAGACGAACCGTATTTCAAAACGGTTTGCCATAAAACCATCAAAACAGGAGCTTTACGATGTACACAAGAATCATGGAAATCAGCCCTTGGACGCTGCGTTCGGCAAAACTGGAAAAAGAACACAAACGGCTGCAAGAGAGCCTGACCAGCTTGGGCAACGGCTATATGGGTATGCGCGGCAGCTTTGAGGAAACCTACTCCGCCGACAGCCACTTGGGCAGCTACATCGCCGGCGTGTGGTTCCCCGACAAAACCCGCGTCGGCTGGTGGAAAAACGGCTATCCCAAATATTTCGGCAAAGCCATCAACGCGCTCAATTTCAGCAAAGTCAAAATCTTTGTCGACGGGCAAGAGGTGGACCTGGCGAAAAACGACGTTGCCGACTTCTCCATCGAACTCGATATGCAGCACGGTGTGTTGCGCCGCTCGTTCACCGTATTCGGCGTGCGTTTCGATGTGTGCAAATTCCTTTCTGTCGCGCAAAAAGAGCTGGCTCTCATCCGCTGGGAAGCCGTATCCGTCGACGGCAAAACCCACCAAGTCCGCATCGATTCCATCATCGACGCCGACGTGAAAAACGAAGACTCCAACTACGAAGAAAAATTCTGGCAGGTATTGGACAAAGGCGTTTCAGACGACCGCTCCTACATTGCTACCCAAACCGTCGCCAATCCCTTCGGCGTGGAACAATTCATCGTCAACGCCGAGCAAACCTTCGCCGGCAGCTTCAAAGCCCTCGGCGGCAGCCAAACCGACTGGCTGGTCTCCAATTCTTTTGAAGCCGAAGTCGGCGGTACGCCCGAAACCTTTGAAAAACGCGTGATTGTTACCACCAGCCGCGATTATCAAGGCTTGGAAGCGGTAAAAGCCGCAGGCCGCGCCTTATCGGAAAAAGTCGCAGGTGTTGCGTTTGAAACCCTGCTGGACGCACACAAAGCGGGTTGGCTGCACCGTTGGGAAATCGCCGACGTGGTCATCGAAGGCAGCGACGAAGCGCAGCAGGGCATCCGCTTCAACCTGTTCCAACTGTTCTCCACCTACTACGGCGAAGACGCGCGCCTGAACATCGGCCCCAAAGGCTTTACCGGCGAAAAATACGGCGGCGCAACCTATTGGGATACCGAAGCCTACGCCGTGCCGCTCTACCTCGCACTGGCAGAACCCGAAGTTACCCGCAACCTGCTGCAATACCGCCGCAACCAACTGCCGCAGGCGCAGCACAACGCGCGCGAACAGGGCTTGGCGGGCGCACTCTATCCGATGGTAACGTTTACGGGCATCGAGTGCCACAACGAATGGGAAATCACCTTCGAGGAAATCCACCGCAACGGTGCGATTCCTTACGCCATCTACAACTACACCAACTACACCGGCGACGAAAGCTATCTTGCCAAAGAAGGCTTGGAAGTCTTGGTCGAAGTGTCCCGCTTCTGGGCGGACCGCGTCCACTTCTCCAAGCGCAACGGCAAATACATGATTCACGGCGTAACCGGCCCGAACGAATACGAAAACAACATCAACAACAACTGGTACACCAACACCCTCGCCGCATGGGTATTGGACTACACCCGCGAAGCCCTGGCGAAATACCCACGTCCGGATTTGAACGTGAGTGCCGCCGAGTTGGAAAAATGGGCGGACATCAGCGCGAATATGTACCGTCCGCATGACGAAGAACTCGGCGTATTCGTGCAGCACGACGGCTTCCTCGATAAAGACATCCGCCCCGTGTCCGCGCTTTCGCCCGACGATTTGCCGCTCAACCAGAAATGGTCGTGGGACAAAATCCTGCGTTCACCCTTCATCAAACAGGCGGACGTATTGCAAGGCATCTACTTCTTCGGCGACCGTTTCAACATGGACGAAAAACGCCGCAACTTCGACTTCTACGAACCGATGACCGTGCACGAAAGCTCGTTGTCGCCTTGTATCCACGCCATCCTTGCCGCCGAACTGGGCAAAGAAGAAAAAGCCGTAGAAATGTACCAGCGCACCGCCCGCTTGGACTTGGATAACTACAACAACGACACCGAAGACGGCCTGCACATCACCTCCATGACCGGCTCGTGGCTCGCCATCGTCCAAGGTTTCGCCCAAATGAAAACTTGGGGCGGCAAACTCAGCTTCGCACCGTTCCTACCGAGTGCGTGGACAGGCTATGCCTTCCACATCAACTACCGAGGCCGTCTGATTAAAGTCGCCGTCGGCAAAAAAAACGTCGTCTTCACCCTGCTCAAAGGCGAACCGCTCGATTTGCAGGTGTACGGCAAAGACATCACGCTCAACGGCAGCCACACTGTCGCGTTGGAAAAATAAGGAGGGCGCAAAATGACTTTTACCGCAGTCCTCTTTGACCTCGACGGCGTCATCACCGATACCGCCGAATATCACTACCGCGCATGGAAAAAGCTCGCCGAAGAACTGGGCATCAGCATCGACCGCAAGTTTAACGAGCAGCTCAAAGGCGTGTCGCGCGACGATTCGCTCAAACGCATCCTCGCACACGGCGGCAAAACCGTCGGCGAAGCCGAGTTCGCTGAACTGACCCGCCGCAAAAACGACAACTACGTCGAGATGATTCAGGCAGTCAAACCCGAAGACGTGTACCCCGGCATTTTGCCGCTGCTGGAAGCATTGAGGGCAAACGGCAAAAAAATCGCCCTCGCGTCCGCCAGTAAAAACGGCCCGTTCCTGCTGGAACGCATGGGGCTGACCCACTTCTTCGACGCCGTCGCCGACCCTGCCGCCGTCGCGCATTCCAAACCCGCCCCCGACATCTTCCTCGCTGCCGCCGAGGGCGTGGGCGCGGATATCCGCCAATGCATCGGCATTGAAGACGCCGCCGCCGGCGTCGCCGCCATCAAAGCCGCCGGCGCCTTGCCCATCGGCGTGGGCAAAGCCGAAGACTTGGGCAGCGACATCGCGCTGGTGTCCGGCACCGCCGAGCTGACCTACGCCTACCTGCAAAACGTGTGGGCACAGTCGGGCAGGTAAAGCGTATCAGGTAAATTGTTAAGGAAGTAAAAAGGTCGTCTGAAAACTGAACTGGCCCCCAAATCTTGGACACTCATAAAAGCCTATTCAGGCGCTCTGTGTAAG